>NZ_JBGLYN010000037.1:0-57484 GCF_047304045.1 Variovorax sp. Varisp85 | reverse complement strand
GTGCGCCCGGGGGATTGGCGTCGGGGGGGCGGCTGCCGTTGGAAGACGGCTCGTCGCCGCGACCCCATCGGCCGTCGTTCAGGTTGAACATGCCCAGAAACCCTCTCCGCGCTGGCTTTGAATTCATTCGCTTCGTTCTCTTGTCAGTGGCGGGATTGTGCCCAATCAATCGGTTGCATCGTGCAATTCAGTGTCTGCCTCAGGGGTCATCGTATCGGCTACGGAACCCGACTGCCGGGCGAGTTCGGCGCGCAGCAACGGCACGCCCTCACCGCTCTTGGCGCTGAGGAAGATGCGGGGGACCTGCGCGCCGTCGATTTCCATCTCGTCCTGCAGATGCAGCGGATGCTGCGCGCTTTCAAGAGCGTCGAGCTTGTTGAACACCAACAGCTGCGGCACGGTGTCGGCACCGATCTCGCGCAGCACCGCCTGCACCTCGGCGATCTGCTCGGGGTAGTGGGGGTTGGAGGCATCGACCACATGCAGCAGCAGGTCGGCATCGACCGCCTCCTGCAGCGTGGCTTTGAAGGCATCGACCAGCCCGTGCGGCAGGTCGCGGATGAAACCCACGGTGTCGGAGATCGACACCTGCCGCCGGGCATCGCCCAGGTAGAGATTGCGCGTGGTGGTGTCGAGCGTGGCGAACAACTGGTCGGCCGCATAGGCGCGGGCCTTGACCAGCGCATTGAACAGCGACGACTTGCCCGCGTTGGTGTAGCCCACCAGCGAGATGTTGAAGGTGTCGCGGCGCTCGCGCTGCCGGCGCTGGGTGCCGCGCTGCTTCTGCACCTTGGCGAGACGCTCGCGCGTGCGCTTGATCGACTCGCCGATCATCCGGCGATCGAGCTCGATCTGCTTTTCACCCGGGCCGCCGCGCACGCCTGCACCGCCGGTCTGGCGCTCCAGGTGGGACCATCGGCGGACCAGCCGGGTGCTGAGGTACTGCAGGCGAGCCAGCTCGACCTGCAGCTTGCCTTCGTGCGAACGCGCGCGCTGGGCGAAGATTTCGAGGATGAGAAAGGTCCGGTCGTAGACCGCGATGTCGAGCTGGCGCTCGAGGTTGCGCTGCTGCGCGGGGCTCAGGGCCTGGTCGAAGATGACCTCGCTCGCCCTGTACAGGGCAGCCAGCTCCTTGATTTCTTCGGCCTTGCCGCTGCCAACGAACAGGGCCGCGTCGGGTGCCTTGCGCTTGCACGCAAGGCGGGCGACGGGCGTCAGGCCCGCGGTCTGCGCGAGCAGGCCGAGTTCCTCGAGTTCGCTGTCGAAATGGGGCAGCCCGAAATCGACGCCGACGAGAACGGCGGCGCCTTCCTGGCGGGGGATCAGTTCAGACAAGCGGGATCAGAAATTGGGAAAAAGCGCGGCAGCAGGGGCCGCCGCGCTCCGCGCGATCAGGCTGCGGCGTCTTCGTTCTCGGTAGCCGAGAAGTTGACGGCACGACCCGGCACGATGGTGGAAATGGCGTGCTTGTAGACCATTTGCGTCACCGTATTGCGAAGCAACACGACGTACTGGTCAAAAGACTCGATCTGGCCCTGCAGCTTGATGCCATTCACCAAATAAATGGAAACCGGCACGTGCTCACGACGCAGGGTGTTCAGAAACGGGTCTTGCAGAAGTTGCCCTTTATTGCTCACGATATTCTCCGTGTTCAAGAGTAGTTGTTGGAGAGATGACCTTAACACAGGGTTTCTGCGCCGCAGCAATCGGGGTCAAAAGCCTTGAGAAAATAACGGCTCTCAAAAGACGGAACTTCCACTCGGCTCGCGGTTCATCGGCCGCCATCGGCGGCCAAGCCCCTCAGTCGTCCTTGTCGGCAAATGGATTGTGCGAGCTCTTGAACTCGATGCGCAAGGGGGTACCCACAAGGTCGAACTCCTTGCGGAAGCGTCCTTCGAGGAAGCGCTTGTAGGCGTCGGTCACGTGCTCCAGCGAATTGCCGTGGATCACGATCACCGGCGGGTTCATGCCCCCCTGGTGCGCATAGCGCAGCTTGGGCCGGTACATGCCCCCGCGCTTGGGCGCCTGGAACTGCACCGCCTCCAGCAGCAGGCGGGTCAGCACCGGCGTCGACATCTTGCGCGTGGCCGACTTGTGGGCCTGCGCGATCGCCTGCCACACCGGGCCCAGGCCCTGGCGCTTGATGGCCGAGATGAAATGCAGCGCCGCGAACTTCAGGAACGGCAGCCGGGTCTCGATCTGCCGCTGGATCTGCTCGCGCTGGTAGCTGTCGACGGCGTCCCACTTGTTGATCGCGATCACCACCGCACGGCCGCTTTCGAGGATGTAGCCGGCGATGTGCGCGTCCTGGTCGGTCACGCCCTGCGTGGCGTCGAGCAGCAGCAGCACCACGTTGGCCGATTCGATGGCCTGCAGCGTCTTGACCACCGAGAACTTCTCGATCGCCTCGAACACCCTGCCCTTGCGGCGCAGGCCGGCCGTGTCGATCAGTTCGAAGCGCTGGCCGTTGCGCTCGAAGGGCACGGAGATCGCATCGCGCGTGGTGCCCGGCATGTCGAAGGCCACGAGGCGCTCTTCGCCGAGCCAGGTGTTGATCAGCGTGGACTTGCCCACGTTGGGCCGTCCGGCCACGGCCAGCTTGATCGGCTTGTTGACCTCGTCCTCGTCCGCCTCGTCGTCGGGATCGGGCAGGTTCAGCGGTTCCAGGGCGAGTTCGACGAGGTCGCGCATGCCCTGCCCGTGCGCAGCAGATACGCCATGCACGTCGCCGAAGCCGAGTTCGTAGAAATCGACCAGCTTGGTGCCGTCGTGCATGCCCTCGGCCTTGTTGGCCGCCAGCACGCACGGCTTGCCGAGGCGGCGCAGTTCGTTGGCGATGTCGTGGTCTTGCGCCGACAGGCCCTCGCGGGCGTCGACGACGAAGATCACCACGTCGGCCTCGGCCACGGCCTGCCGCGTCTGCTTGGCCATTTCCTTGTAGATGCCGCTGCCCGCGTCGGGTTCGAAGCCACCGGTGTCGATGACGATGAACTCGTGCTTGCCCAGGCGGCCATTGCCGTAGTGGCGGTCGCGCGTGAGGCCGGCGAAGTCGGCGACGATGGCGTCGCGCGTCTGGGTCAGGCGGTTGAAGAGGGTCGACTTGCCAACGTTGGGCCGCCCGACCAGGGCCACGACCGGCTTCATGGCCGGCCTTTCGATGGCGCGGTTTTCATGGTCGGGCCTTGGAAAGAGAAAAGGAAAAGGAAAGAGTTATTCAGGGCGATAACCAAACACGCCACCCTTGGCAGTCACGACCACGACCGTGTTGCCGGCCAGCACCGGCGTGACGGTGATGGCCGAGCCATCGGGCGTGACACGATTGAGCAACGCGCCATCTTCACGCGACACGAAGTGCAGCGTGCCGGTGTCTTCGCCGATGATCAGCGAGCGGCCCACGGCCAGCGGCGCGGTGAGGTTGCGGTTCTTCAAGCGGCTCATCTGCCAGGCGCGCTCGCCGTCGGCACGGCGCCACGCGACGACGCTGCCGTCGGACTCGGTACCGAAGACAAAACCGCTGTCGCCGCTGACGCCGTCGGCGCCCGAGGCGGGCTTGCTCCAGACCAGCGAGCCGCGCACGGTCTCGACGCAGCCGACGCTGGCGTAGTACGCGCGGGCGCAGATGGTGTCGCCGAAGCGGCTCACGCTGCCGGTCAGATCGACCAGGCGCTCCACGTCGTTGGTGCCGCGCGGTGCCGCAATAGGCGATTCCCAGCGCGAAGTGCCATTGGCGGGGTTGATGCCCACCAGACGGCCGCCGATGCCTGCGACCAGCGTGTCGCCCACGGCGATCAGCACGCCCGACTTGCGCAGCACGAGGTTTTCACCCGTGCGCTGCTGGATCCAGAGGCGGCGGCCGCTCTGCCCGTCCCAGGCGCTGATGCTGCGGTCGGCGGTCTGCACGAACACGCGGCGTCCCGCCACGAGCGGTGCTGTGAAGGCCTGGGCCGAGAGTTTCTGCTTCCACAGGACCTTGCCGTTCTCGATGGCGACCAGTTCGTTGCCGGTGGTCACGACTGCGGCCATCGACCCGTCGCTGCCTACACCGGCTGCCAGCGGTGCGCCGGCGCTCGCGCGCCAGGTTTCACGGCCGGCGCGAGCGTCGATGGCAACCACCGTGCCATCGCTGCCGGCCACGGTGACGGTGTCGCCGCTGATGTCGGTAGTGAGAGGGAACTTGACCTCGGGGATGCGCACCGTCCAAGCCTGGCGCACGCCCATCAGGGCCGGATTGGCGGGAAGTTCTGCCGGCTTCGGCTTGCTGCTGCCCGAACAGGCGGCGAGGAGCGCCACCAAAACAAGAGCTGATCCCGCGCGCAGGGCGGTCGATTCAGGCATGAAACGCTTGAAATTCATATGCGGTCAGGGAGTTTTGGGGACTGCGGGTGTGACGGTGACGACTGGCGCCAGGCTCTTCGGGTCGACACCGACCGCGTTGAGCTTGATTTCGACCAGGCGGCGGTAGTCGGAGGTGGCACCAAGGCCGGTCCAGGCCTTGCGGTATTCGGCCTGCGCCTCGGCGCGCTTGCCCTGGGCCAGGTAGATGTCGCCCTTGCGGTCGGCCACCAGCGGTTCGAATTCCTTGGGTACGCTGCTGTCGAGCTGCTTGATCGCATCGTCGTAGGACTTGCTGTCGAGCAGTTCGGCCGCCAGCCGCAGCCTGGCAATAGCCTTGTAGCCCGGATCGACGGCGTTCTGCGCAACCCATTCGAGTTCCGCGCGCGAGCCCGTGGCATTGCCCTTTTCGTACAGCGTCTTGGCGACCAGCAGGCCGGCCTGCTGCGCGTAGGTAGTGCCCGAGAAGCGCTTCTTCATGTCGTCGAGCACGAGCGCGATGCGCGCCGGATCGCCGGCCTGCGCGGTCTTCTCGATTTCGTCGTAGAGCGACGAGGCTTGCGCCGCCTTGTTGCGTCCATACCATTGCCAGCCGTTCCAGGCCACGAAGGCGCCAGCGACGAGCAGCACGGCCCATGTGATCAGGGTGCCGTAGGTGTTCCAGAAATGCTTGAGCTGGTCGAGCTGTTCCTGTTCTTCGAGGTCGAGATGGGTTGCCATGCGCTGTCAGGTGTTGGGAGCCGGCGATTGTAGGGTGGCGGCCCAGGTGGCCACTTCGGCAAGCGGCCGGGAGGTCTGCGCACCGCTTCCGTCGCGCAGCGCCTTGAGAGTCACTTCGCCGCGTGCAAGTTCATCGGCGCCGAAGATCAGGGCGTAGGTGGCGCCGCTGTTGTCGGCCCGCTTGAACTGCGACTTGAAGCTGCCGAGGCCATCCGCCGTGGCGGCGTGCATCTGCACACGCACGCCGGCGTCACGCAACTGCTGCAGCGTACGCAGCGCCACCGGCATGGCAGAGGCATCGGGCACGACGGCATAGACATCGGGGGCCCGTACCGGGATCTGAGTGCCCTGCTCCTTCATGAGGTCGAGCACGCGCTCCACGCCGATTGCCCATCCCACTGCAGGCGCCGGCTTGCCGCCGAGTTGCTCGAACAGGCCGTCATAGCGGCCGCCGGCACACACCGTGCCCTGCGAGCCGAGCCGGTCAGTCACGAACTCGAACACGCTGAGGTTGTAGTAATCGAGGCCGCGCACGAGGCGCGGGTTGATGGTGTAGGCGACGCCGTTGGCGTCGAGGATGGCCTTCAATCCCTCGAAGTGCGCCAGCGATTCGGCACCGAGGAAATCCATCAGTCTCGGCGCCGACTCGACCACATCCTTCATCGCCGGATTCTTGGTGTCGAGGATGCGCAGCGGGTTGCTGTGCAGGCGGCGCTTGCCGTCTTCGTCGAGCTTGTCGGCATGTGCCTCGAAGTGCGCGATGAGCTGAGCACGGTGCTGCGCCCGCTCTGCCGGCTGGCCAAGGCTGTTGAGCTCCAGCCGCACGTCGGTCAGGCCGATCGCCTTCCAGAGCGCACTCGCGAGCAGGATCAATTCAGCGTCGATGTCGGGACCGGCAAAACCCAGTGCCTCGACGTCGATCTGGTGGAACTGCCGGAAACGCCCGCGCTGCGGCTTCTCGCGCCGGAACATCGGCCCGATGGCCCACAGGCGCTTGCCGCCGTCATAGAGCATGTTGTGCTCGATCGCGGCCCGCACAATGCCGGCGGTGTTCTCGGGCCGCAGCGTCAGGTGGTCGTTGTCGCCGTACTTGTCCGAGCGGTCGTGAAAGGAGTACATCTCCTTCTCGACGATGTCCGTCACCTCGCCGATGCCGCGCACGAACAGCGCCGTGTGCTCGAGGATCGGCGTGCGGACGTTGCGGTACGCATAGCGCCCCATCAGGTCGCGCACGGTGGCCTCGAGCCATTCCCAGCGCGCCGATTCGGGCGGCAATATGTCGTTCATGCCTTTGACGGCATTCAATTTTTCAGCCATGAGTCTGCGGAGGTGTCAGGCCAGGGCAGCGTGCTCGCCGCCGAAGCGCTTTTCGATGTAGGTTTCGACGAGTTGGTGAAACTCGTTGGCGATATTGTCGCCGCGCAGCGTGAGTGCCTTTTCGCCGTCGATGAAGACTGGCGCGGCAGGCGCCTCGCCGGTGCCAGGCAGGCTGATGCCGATGTCGGCGTGCTTGCTCTCGCCGGGGCCGTTGACGATGCAGCCCATGACGGCCACCTTCAGCGTCTCGACGCCCGGATATTTCTTGCGCCAGACCGGCATCTGCAGGCGCAGGTAGTCGTCGATCTGCTTGGCCAGTTCCTGGAACGTGGTGCTGGTGGTGCGGCCGCAGCCCGGGCAGGCTGTGACGCTCGGCACGAACACGCGCAGGCCCAGGGCTTGCAGGATCTCGTTGGCAATCAGCACCTCTTGCGTGCGCGACTCGCCCGGCTGCGGCGTGAGCGACACGCGAATCGTGTCGCCAATGCCCTCCTGCAGCAGAATCGACAACGCCGTGGCCGAGGCCACCGTGCCCTTGGTGCCCATGCCGGCCTCGGTGAGGCCCAGGTGCAGCGGATAGTCGCAGCGCCTGGCCAGTTCGCGGTAGACCGAGATCAGGTCCTGCACGCCGCTCACCTTGCACGACAGGATGACCTGGTTGCCGCTCATGCCCATCGACTCGGCCAGCCTGGCGGACTCGACGGCCGAAGTGATCAGCGCCTCGTACATCACCTGCCTGGCATCCCAGGGCTCGGCGCGCTGGCTGTTGGTGTCCATCAGGCTGGCGAGCAGTTCCTGGTCGAGGCTGCCCCAGTTGACGCCGATGCGCACAGGCTTGTTCCAGCGCATGGCCGCGTCGATCATCTGGCCGAACTGCCTGTCCTTCTTGTCGCCCTTGCCCACGTTGCCGGGGTTGATGCGGTACTTGCTCAGCGCCTCGGCGCAGGCCGGATAGTCGGTCAGCAGGCGGTGGCCGTTGTAGTGGAAGTCGCCGATCAGCGGCACGTCGATCCCCATGCGGTCGAGCTGCTCGCGGATGTAGGGCACCTGCGCGGCGGCCTCGGGCGTATTGACCGTGATGCGGACCATTTCGGAGCCGGCAATGGCCAGTTCCTTCACCTGGATCGCGGTGCCAATGGCATCGACGGTGTCGGTGTTGGTCATGGACTGCACGCGCACCGGAGCGTCGCCGCCCACCGTGACCACGCGCGGCCCCCAGACCACGTTGGCCTGGCGCGAGCGGCGCGCTTTTGGCGCGGCCGACTCGATGGGAAGCGGGAGGCATTCGCCGATCATGGTTTCACCTCGAAGCGTGCCACGCCACCACCCTTGGTGACGGGCTTCAGGTCGTATGGCTGGCCACGCACCTGCACGTCGACGCTCGACGCGCGCCCGACCACGACGGACAGCGGCAGCGTGCCCGACAAACCCACCGTTTCGCCAGCCTTCAGGCTGCGGCGCAGCAGCTGTTTGCCCCCGGCTTCGGTCACGGTGACCCAGCACTCTTCCCGTGCCACGAAGACAAGCTGCTGGGCGCTGGCGGCAGCCGTGGCGGGCGCAGCGGGCGCCGCAGCGGCCGGTGTCGCGGCGGCAGCAGGCGCACCAGGGCCGGCGGCCGCGGGAGCCTCGCCCACCGGACCGCTCGGCGCCACGGCCTGCACGGGCACGTTTTCCGCGACAGCGCCGGTCCCGCTGGACGACACCGGTCCGCCGGCAGGCGCCGAACCCTCACTGGATTCGCCTCGGGCCGTCAGCCGCGACACGGAAGCCCCGATCTGGTCGAACACCGACTGCGGCAACCAGAACAGCGCACCCGCGGCCACCAGCAGGAGCCCCACCGCGATCAGCAGCGCACGCGAAGGCAGCCCACTGGAACGGCCGTTGTTGTTCCAGCGAGGCGTGTTGGAGGCGATGTTCCCTCGCAGCGTGCGATCGGCCTCGGCCAGCGACACCTTTTGCGTGCTGGGCAGCTTCGCGAGCACGGGCGCGGGATCGATGCGCAACGCGCGGCAGACGCTGCTCGCCAGAGCGCGAGCGAAGACCGGATCGGGCAGCGAGGCGATATCGTCCGCTTCAAGCGCCATGAGCTTCTGCGGCGGCACCTTCAGCGCGGCAGCCACCATCTCGATGTGCAGGCCGTGGGCCTCGCGCGCCTCGCGCAGCAGGTCACCGGCTGTCTTGTGCGTGATGTCGCCTTCTTCCAGCGGCTGTGCTGCGAAAGTGCCGAACTCCGAAACCCGATCAGTCATTGAAATTCCCGCGCTCGTACGCTGTTGCCTCCCGCGACTGGGGGAAGCGTCGTTGCAGTTGACCTCCCAACTGCGCGACTGCCTCGCGGTTGTTCAGCTTTCGTTCGACCCTGATGCCGAGCCAGAGCGTCTCGGCGCTGGCCGAGGGGCTGTTATTGACGCGGCGAATGTAGAACTGCGCGCGCGACCATTCTTCGCGCTGCGCCAGCAATGAAGCCAGATTGAAGCCGACCACCGGATTGCCGGCGTCGATCTCGTAGGCCTGCATGAGGCTGCGCTCCGCCTGGACCCGCTGGCCGGCCTTGAGTTCGCACACGCCCTGCGTCATGAGCGTCTTGGCGCGGTCCGCATAGCTCGGCACGGCCAGGGCTTCGGTGAACTGCGCAGCCGCATCGCCGTAGCGGTTCTGCTGGCACAGCAGCCAGCCGTAGTTGTGCCGCGCGTTGGGGTCGCGCGGATTGATGGCGATGGCGCGGCGGAAGCTGTCTTCGGCCAGCGCGGCGTCGTCGAGCCGCATGTAGACCAGGCCGCGCAGGTTGTAGGCGTCGGCGTTGTTGGGATCGGCGGCCAGCGCCTGCTTGATCTCGTCGAGCGCGACGGTGGTCTGGCCATGCTCGAAATAGCCGGAGGCCAGTTCCATGCGCAGGCGCGCACGGCGCTGCCGGCTGGTTTCGTCGGACTCGGTGACGATCTCGGCACCCTTGCCCGAACTGGTGTCGGCCAGGCTGGTGGTGGTGGTGCGCGTGTTCACGCAGCCCCCAAGCAGCAACGCCATGGCAACGCCCGCGAAACCCACAGTCAGCATCCGCTGCACGCTCGCGGTCGTCATCGGAATGGCCATGCTCATCGGTTCAGTGCTCCTGGGGGGTGGTCTTGCGGACCGGATGCAAAACAATGGGGCGCTCCGCCGCGCGGCGCTGCGCCATGCGCTCGGCCGCACGGGTGCGGTCCTTGACGTCGCCAGCGAGCTGGCCGCAGGCGGCGTCGATGTCGTCGCCGCGCGTCTTGCGCACGGTGGTCACGAGGCCGGCTTCGCTCAGCGTCCTGGCGAATGCCAGTACGCGTGGCTGCGGTGAGCGCAGCAGGCCCGACGCCGGAAAGGGGTTGAACGGGATCAGGTTGAACTTGCACGAGATGCCGTGCGTACGCACCAGCTCGATGAGCTGCCGCGCATGCTCAGGCTGATCGTTCACTCCGTCGAGCATGCAGTACTCGAAGGTGATGAAGTCGCGCGGTGCATGCGCCAGGTAGCGCTTGCAGGCCTCGATCAGTTCGGCGATCGGATACTTGCGGTTGAGCGGCACGAGGTCGTCGCGCAACGCATCATTGGGCGCATGCAGCGAGACGGCCATGGCCACCGGGCAATCGGCGCCGAGGCGGTCGATCATGGGCACCACGCCGGAGGTCGACACCGTCACGCGACGGCGCGACAGCCCGTAGGCGTTGTCGTCGAGCATGGTGCGCAGCGCGGGCACGAGCGCCGAGTAGTTCTGCAGCGGCTCGCCCATGCCCATCATCACCACGTTGGAGATGACGCGTTCGTCGCGCTTCAGGTGCTTGCGCAGGAAGTGTTCGGCAAACCAGAGCTGGGCGACGATTTCGCCCGTGCTCAGGTTGCGGCTGAAGCCCTGATGCCCTGTCGAGCAAAAGCGGCATCCGACCGCACAGCCGGCTTGGGACGACACGCACAGGGTGCCGCGGTCGTCCTCTGGAATGAATACGGCTTCGACGGCATTGCCGTCACCGACGTCGAACAGCCACTTGATCGTGCCGTCCTTGGATTCGTGCTGCGTGATGACCTGCAAGGCCTCCACGCGCGCCGTGGTCGCAAGCTTCTCGCGCAGCGACTTCGCCAGATCGGTCATCTGGGCGAAGTCGCTGGCGCCACGCTGGTGGATCCAGCGGAACAGCTGCGTGGCGCGGAATTTCTTCTCGCCGAGTTTTTCGCAGAACGCAGCCAACCCCTCGAGATCGAATTCGAGCAGATTGGCCGTGGTCATGGAATCGATCGGCAGACAGCTTCAGCGTGCGTAGACGTTGAGGCCGGCGAAGAAGAAAGCGACTTCGTTCGCTGCGGTTTCGGCAGCGTCCGAACCGTGCACGGCGTTGGCATCGATGCTGTCGGCGAAATCGGCGCGGATGGTACCGGCAGCGGCCTTCTTCGGGTCGGTGGCGCCCATCAGGTCGCGGTTCTTGGCAATGGCGTTGTCGCCTTCGAGCACTTGCACGAACACGGGGCCCGAGATCATGAACTCGACCAGGTCCTTGAAGAAGGGACGTTCCTTGTGCACGGCGTAGAACTGTTCGGCTTCGTTGCGCGACAGGTGCACCAGCTTGGCGGCGACGACCTTGAGGCCGGCAGCTTCAAAACGGGAAACGATCTTGCCGATGACGTTCTTGGCAACTGCGTCGGGCTTGATGATGGAAAGGGTACGTTCGATAGCCATTGAAATGCTTCCTGGAGCTTTGATTTTGAAGTGTTTTGTCACAACTGCGACGCGCTTGTTGCATCACATGTCGACAAAGCCTCTGATTTTAACCGGCGCAGCCTTTCGGATTGGTGAAAACCCCGCGAAAGGCCGCGTACCGACGGCTGGCTTTCAGCGCCCGCGGCGGCGGCCGCCACCTTGGCCGCCCTGGCCGCCGAAGCCGCCACCGCCGCCGCCACCACGACGCGGGCCTGCGCGCTGCTCCTTGCGCTGGCGCGAGAAGCTGTCGGCGCCGATGTAGCCCAGCGAGGTCTTCATTGGATCGGGCTGGTTGGCGCCGCTGGGTTGACGGTCGTCGCCCTGCTGGCGATTGCCGCCACCCTGGCGGTTGCCGCTGTTGCCGCGGCGTCCCTGCCCCTGGGGCGGACCGCCGTTGCCACCGCCACGATTGGGACGGCCACCCCGGTCACCGCGCGGCGGACGACCATCGCCCAGCGGATTCGGGATCGGCGCTTCCCGGCTGCCTTCGTCGCGAGCATCGCGCATGTCGCGCGGCTGCTGGCCGCCACCACCATTGCGATTGCCGCGGCGCTTCTTGTTGCGCCCGCTTCGGCCATTGCCGCCACCACCCTCTTGCCCCGGGCCACGCTGCTGCGGGCCGGGCCGGGCAACCGCGCCGCCGGAAGCCTGGAACAGCGCGCGAATATCACGCTCGTCGAGTTCCATCCAGGCGCCGCGCTTCAGGCCGCGCGGCAGCACCATGGCGCCGTAGCGGATGCGAATCAGCCGGCTGACCGCGTGGCCCACCGACTCGAACAGGCGGCGCACCTCGCGATTGCGGCCTTCGGAAATGGTCACGCGATACCAGCAGTTCGAGCCTTCGCCGCCGCCGTCCTCGATGGTGCCGAATTGCGCCATGCCATCGTCGAGGCGCACCCCGTCGAGCAGCTTCTGCTTTTCTTCGCTGGTGAGCGCGCCCAGCACACGGACCGCGTACTCGCGCTCCAGGCCGAAGCGCGGGTGCATCAATTGATTGGCCAGGTCGCCGGAGCTGCTGAACAGCAGCAGCCCTTCGGTGTTCAGGTCGAGGCGCCCGACCGACTGCCACTTGCCCTGCTGCAGGCGCGGCAGCTTGCGGAACACGGTCGGGCGGTTCTGCGGATCGTCGTGCGTGACCACCTCGCCCACGGGCTTGTGGTACGCGATCACGCGCGGCGGCGGAGGCGCGATGCGGTAGCGGATCGGCTTGCCGTTGATCTTGACCTGATCGCCGTACTGGATGCGCTGGCCGATGTGGGCCGGCTCGTTGTTGACGGAAATGCGGCCCTGGAGAATCAGCTGCTCCATTTCGAGCCGCGAGCCCAGGCCGGCCTGCGCCAACACCTTGTGCAGCTTGGGCGAATCCGCCTCGGGCAGAAGCACGCGCTTGAGCGGCGGGACTTCGGGGCTTTCTTCGTCGGCGTCGAACTGGCCGGAGATGACGTCCGAGAAACGGATCGGCTCGGGCGGCGGCGCGTTGCGCTGTTCGCGCTCTGCGGCGCGGCGGGCGCGGTCGAGGTCGTCTTCTTCTTCGTCGGGCTCTTCTTCGTCTTCGTCCCGCTCTTCTTCGCCGTCATCGCTGCTGTTGCGATCGGCTTCGACCGGTGCGGGATTGCGGGCCTCTTCAGCGGCGACGGCGACAACCGGAGCTTCCTCGGCGGCAACGGCCGCCGGCGCGATCGCCTCGGGGGGCTGTGCAACAGGCAAAGCCACCGCTTCATCCGCCATGGACGGCTCGACCGGCTTCTTCTTGCGGGGCGCTCTCGGTTTCTTGGGCGCCTCGGCCTCCACCGGTGCAGCGATTTCCTGCGCAGCTGCCTCCGGCGCTACCGATTCAATAGCATCACCTGCGGCCTTCCTGGACGGGGCCGCCCTTTTCTTCTTTTTGACTTCGGGCTCGGCCGGCAGCATCGCCGCGTCTTCGGTGTCGGTTGTGCTCATGAGGTTTTTCCGGGAGAGGGAGCGTGGGGGTCGACCTCGTCCTGGGACGGGGCATCGGGTTCTGGCGACGGTGCCTGAGCGGACTCGGGCTCGGGTATGGATTCGGGTTCCGGCGCGAGCTCGGGTTCGGGCTCGATGGGAGATTCGGTGCCTGCGGCGTTCTCGGCAAACTGCGCCTCGGCGGCTTCGGCGGCGGAAGACTCCAGCTCTGCCATCCCCGATGCATCCGCATCGCCCTCTGCCAGCGCTTCGATCTCGGGCGCGGCATCGATGGGCAACCCCTGCTGCTCGCCGGACGCCTGCTCGAGGGCATCGACCAGCGCTGCCTGCTGCGCGGGCGTTTCGATCAGTGGCAACTGGTCTAACGAGGCCAGGCCCAGGTCGTCGAGGAACTGGCGCGTGGTTGCATACAGCGCCGGACGGCCGACCGTTTCGCGATGGCCGATGACCTCGACCCAGCCGCGGTCTTCCAGCTGCTTGAGGATCAGCGAGTTGATCGTCACGCCACGAATGTCTTCCATGTCGCCGCGCGTGGCCGGCTGCCGGTAGGCAATGATGGCCAGCGTCTCGAGTGCGGCGCGGGTGTAGCGCGGCGGCTTCTCGGGGTGCAGGCGATCGAGGTGGTCGCGCATCTCGGGCCGGCTCTGGAAACGCCAGCCGCTGCCGACGCTCACCAGCTCCAGGCCGCGCTGCGCCCAGTCTTCCTGCAATTCGAGCAACAGCACCTTGATGGTGTCCGCGCCCAGCTCGTCGTCGAACAGCACGCGCATATCGCGCACCGGCAACGGCTGGCTCGAACAGATCAAGGCGGTTTCGAGAATGCGCTTGGCATCCGCCGTATTCATGGTTCGCGTTATCCGGGAAAAGGCGCCTCGGGGCGCTAGTTCAGAAGGATGAAAGGAGTAGGCGCTGCAGGCACGCGGCAAATGCAACGCAAGGCCGGCCTCGGGTGACCGGCGCGGCTCTCGGGCCGTCAGGCGCGATTGTAATCCAGCCCCCAGGCCCGCAAAGCCAGGACGAGGTCGGCGGGCGGCGGCGAGCGGAACTCCAGCGCCGCTTGTGTGACGGGATGCACGAAGGCCAGCCTGAATGCATGCAGCGCCTGCCGCGACAGCCCGGCAGCCGGCGCCCCGCCATAGAGCGCATCGCCCACCAGCGGATGGCCGATCGACGCCATGTGCACGCGGATCTGGTGAGTGCGCCCGGTTTCGAGGGTGCAGCGCACGGCGCAGCCTTCGGCGTTGCTGTCGAGCCGCTCGATCAGCGTGCGCGCCGTCTTGCCCGCATGACGCTCGAGATCGACCACAGCCATGCGCAGCCGGTTGCGCGGATCGCGCCCGATGGGGGCGTCGACCTGCCGGCCCGCGGCCCCCTCCCACGGCTTGTGGCCGATGGCCAGGTACTGCCGCTTGACCTCGCGCGCAGCGATCAGCGCCACCATCGCATCCATGGCGGCCCGGGTGCGCGCCACCACCATCAGGCCGCTGGTGTCGCGGTCGAGCCGGTGCACGATGCCGGCGCGCGGCAGCAGCACGGCCCTCGGGTCCAGCGCCAGCAGGCCATTGAGCAGCGTGCCGCTCCAGTGTCCCGGCGCCGGGTGCACGACCAGGCCGGCGGGCTTGTCGACGATGCGCAGGTGTTCGTCCTCGTGCACGGTGACGATGTCCATCGGCTCGGGCCGGAAGGCCTGGCTCTGGGGTGTGGGACGAAGCTCGATGCGGCCGGCCTGTCCCGCCTTGACGGTGGCCGAGACCTTGGTCAGCGTGCGGCCCTGCAGCTCGACAGCGCCAGCCTCGATCAGCTGCTGCAGGTAACTGCGGGAAAACTCGGGCACCAGCGCGGCGAGCGCGCGATCGAGCCGCTGGCCGTGCTGGGCCGGGTCGATGACGAAGGGCCGCTGCTCGCTGGGTTCGATCGGATCGGCCCCCTCCTCGAACTCGGGCACCTCCAGTGCCTCGGGGGTATTGCCCAAAGGGTCGGTCGATATAATTGAGGGCAACTGTTTCACGAAAGCCGTATGTGATGTTTCGCGCCAAATTATCGGTCCCCGCCTGGATCGCGCTCAGCGCCGCGGCTGTGCTGGCTGCTGGCTGCTCGTCGACCTCCGTCGACAAGACCGCCAACTGGAGCCCCAACCGCATCTATTCGGAAGCCAAGGACGAGGCCGGATCGGGCGCCTACGACAAGGCCGTGCCGCTGTACGAGAAGCTCGAAGGCCGCGCCGCCGGCACGCCGCTCGCGCAGCAGGCGCAGCTCGAAAAGGCCTACGCCCAGTACAAGTCGGGCGAAAAGGCGAACGCCATCGCCACCGTCGACCGCTTCATGAAGCTGCATCCGGCGAGCCCCGCCATCGACTATGCGCTCTACCTCAAGGGCGTGATCAACTTCAACGACGACCTTGGCATGTTCGCGTTCATGACGCGCCAGGACCTGTCCGAGCGCGACCAGAAGGCCGCCAAGGAATCTTTCGAGTCGTTCAAGGACCTCGTCACGCGCTTCCCCGAGTCGCGCTACACCCCTGACGCGCGCCAGCGCATGAACTACATCGTGAACTCGCTCGCGCAGTACGAAGTTCACGTGGCGCGCTACTACTATTCGCGCGGCGCCTACCTGGCGGCCATCAACCGCGCCCAGGTCGCGCTGTCCGACTACCGCGAAGTACCGGCGCTCGAAGAAGCCCTGTACATCATGGTGAAGTCGTACGACGCCCTCGGCATGAAAGACCTGCGCGACGACACCCAACGCGTGCTGACCACCAACTATCCGAAGAGCACCTACCTCGCGAACGGCTTCAAGGGCAAGGACGATCCCTGGTGGAAGCTCTGGTAGCCCCTAACTAAGTCTTGAGTGCGTCCAGCGCGGCCTCGAAATCCGATTCGTTTTCGAGCCGCCGCATCGGTGGCAGCGCCGCCAGCAACCGGCGGCCGTAGCCCATGGCCACCAGCCGCGTATCGCAGATCGCCAGTACGCCGCTGTCGGTTTCGCGCCGAATCAATCGGCCCGCCCCCTGCTTGAGCGCCACGGCCGCCTCGGGCAGCGAATAGTCGGCAAACGAACTGCGCCCCTGCGCTTCAAGGCGCTGCGAGCGCGCCTCGACCAGCGGATCGTTCGGCGGCGGGAACGGCAGCTTGTCGATCACCACCAGTTGCAACACATCGCCCGGTGCGTCGAAGCCTTCCCAGAACGAGGCCGACGCCACCAGCACGCAGCCTGCGCGCCCGGCGCTCGCGCCTTCGCGGAAGCGATCCATCAGCACGCGCTTGGGCAGCTCGCCCTGCACCAGCACTTCGGGGCGCGCTTGCGCGTCGAGCAGTTCGAATTGCTGCCTCATCTCGTCGCCGATGGTGCGCAGTGCGCGAAGCGTGGTCGTCAGCACCAGCGTGCGGCCGCCCAGCTCGGTCGCGCCGCGCGCGGCCAGTTGCGCGACGCGCTGGCTGTGCGACGGATCGTTGGGCTTGGGAAACGCACGCGGCACATAGAGCGCAGCCTGCGAGGCATAGTCGAACGGGCTTTGCACGCGCAGCACTTCCGCGTCCTGCAGGCCGCAGGGCTCGGTGAACCAGCGCAGCGTGGGCTCGTCGCCCAGCGTTGCGGAGGTGAAGACCCAGGCGCGGCCGCCATCTTGCTGCGCCGCCGTCTCGCGCGCCGGCCGCTCGCCATAGCCGTCGAGATCCTCGTCGTCGCCATCGGCCGCATCGAGGTCTGCCTCGGCGATCTTGAGCACCCGCTTGCGCATGGCGTCGGCGATGTCCAGCGGCGATTCGATGAGCCGCAGCTGCGAGCCCACATCGACCCAGCGCACCAAATCGATCTCGCATGGCAGGGCGAAGCGCGCGATGCGCTTCGCGAGTTGGCGGGCCCGCTCGTGCAGCCGCACGAAGTCGGGCGAGATTTCGCTGACGGTGGCGAGCCCCTCGGCCGACAGCTCGAACGCTTGCAGCAGGTCGTCCAGCGCTTGCTGCCACGCATCGGGATCGACACCCTCGGGCGAGGCACCCAGCCAGCGCAGCTTGGCGCCGGGCCATTGCTTGCCGACCACGAGCCGCAGTTCGCGCGCGGCGCGCTCGACTGCCGCGACCAGTTGCTGCCAGTCGACCAGGCCGCGCGCATGCTGCAGGCCGGCACCCAGCATGTCACGCGCAAAGTCGAGCGCCTGCCCGCTGCCGAGCTGCGCACCGAGAAACTGCACGCCGGTTTCGTTGAGCTGGTGCGCTTCGTCGAACACCACCACGCTCACGGTCGGCAGAAGCTCCGCCATGCCGGTCTCGCGTACCGCGAGGTCGGCAAAGAACAGATGGTGGTTGATGACCACGATGTCGGCCGCCAGCGCCTCGCGCCGTGCCAGGTTGACATGGCAGGGCTTGAACTGCGGGCATTGCGCGCCCAGGCAGTTCTCTCGCGTGGAGGTGATCAGCGGGATCAGCGGCGAGCGCTCGTCCAGCCCCGGCAGCTCGGCCAGGTCGCCGGTGCGCGTGGCCTTCGACCACTGCTCGATCTTGGCAAGCGTGCGCAAGCTGCCGCGTTCAGGCAAGGAGGCATCGTGGCGCGCCAGATCGAGCCGGTGCAGGCAAAGATAGCTGCCGCGCCCCTTGAGCAGCGCGGTGCGCACTGGCAGCCCGAAGGCTTCGACAAGACGCGGCAGGTCGCGGCCGAACAACTGGTCCTGCAGCGTCTTGGTGGCGGTCGAGAGCAGTACGCGTTCGCCGCTCAGCAGGGCCGGCACGAGATACGAAAAAGTCTTGCCCACCCCGGTGCCCGCTTCGACCACCAGCACGCCGCCCTGGTCGATGGTGCGGGCCACGGCTATCGCCATCTCGGTCTGACCCGCGCGCTCGCGGAACTGCTCGGCGGCACGCGACAGCGCGCCGTCCTGCGCGAAGGCGTCGCGCACCTGGTCTTCGAGCGCCCCCGTCACGCCGGCTCTTTCGGGTCGAGGTCGTTTTCGAGGCGCGCGATCTGGTCGCGCAGTGCGAGGCGGCGCTTTTTCAGGCGCCGCAGCAACAGCTCGTCTTGCGGCGAGCCCTCAGCCAGCCGGTCGATGGTGGCGTCGAGATCGGCATGCTCGATGCGCAATTCGATCAGCTGGCGGGAAAGGGAGTGAAGATTGGAGTCCAACGGTGGGGAGCGGCTGCGAGGTTTTCGCGGCGCATGTTCATTCGATAATACGTCCTGACACGAATCTCCGAGAAGACAGAAACACGCGCTTCGGCGCATATGCCTCATGACCCAAGGCTTTCGACTCGCCGCGGCCACCGGACTCCACAAGGGAGACCGCCCGTACCAACAAGACCAGGTGCTGATGATGAGCCATCCACGCGTGCCTGGCTGCGTGCTGGGCATCGTGGCCGACGGCATGGGCGGGCGCAGCGGCGGGCGCAAGGCCTCCGATCAGGTGCTGATGACGGCACGCCAGCTCTTCGCCCGCTACCAGCCCAGCCGCGACGACCCCGAAGCCGTGCTGAAGCAGATCCTCGAAGACTCGCACACGGTCATCAAGCTCACCGCCGTTTCCAGCGAACAGGAGCCGCACAGCACGCTCGCGGCCTTCCTCATGACCCCCAAGGGCGACTGTGCCTGGATCCATGCCGGCGACTCGCGCATCTATCACTTCCATGACGGGCAGCTCGTCAAGCGCACGCGCGACCATTCGTACGTGCAGGTGCTGATCGACCGCGGCCAGATCACCGAGGCCCAGGCCAACGTCCACCCGCAAGGCAACATCCTGCTCGGCTGCCTGGGCATGACGACCACGCCGCCGCCCATCGACCCCTACTACATTCCGAAGATGGAACCGGGCGACCTGCTGATGGCCTGCAGCGACGGACTGTGGCATTACTTCAGCCCCGAAGAGCTGGCGAGCGTGCTGTACGCGCAGCCGCCGCGCGATGCGGTCGAAATCCTGGTGGGTGAAGCGCGCCGTCGAGCCCGGGGCACGGGCGACAACATCTCGATTGTCGTCCTGAAGTTCGATCCGCTGCCGGCGACAACCGCCTGAGCGGCGCCCCTGCCTTCTTGCCCCGCTCAGGGTGTGGCCGGCGGCGGCGGCAGCGGCGCCGCGCGCGGCTTGCTGCGATTGGCGTTCTGCCGCTCGCGGCTGGCCCTGTGCTCTTCGGCCCGCTTCTGTTTGTCTTCGAAACGCTTGACGGCGGCAGGCGCCTCGGCCTGCCGCTGGGCGGCCTTGGCCTGCTCGTCGGAATGGGCCTGCTGCTTGGACCGAAACTGGCGTTCGCGCTCGGCAGCATCGGCGGCCGTGGCGGCGCGGCTGGCCGCATGGTCGGCCGCGCGCTGCTCGCGGTCCCTCTGGCCCTGGATCGACTCCTCCTGCTTCTCGCGGGTGTCCTGCGGGCGCTGGGTGCCGGCCTTCTGGTCAAGCTTTTGCAGCTCGGCCGCGCCGCTGCGCTGGCGCTGGATGTCGTTGATCGCTGTTTCCTGCCGCTTGATATTGTCGGTTTCCTTGCGACGCCGGCCCCGGCTCTCGCGCAGGCAGTCTTCCACCGCGAACTTCTTGTAGCAGGCGGCCCGCTCTTCGACAAAACGCTTCTCGATGACCTCGCGCTCGCTGGAGAGCCGGCGCTTCTCGGCCTCGAGGTCGGCACTGCCCGTAGCGGCATTGGACTGTGCCCACAGCGGAAGGCTGGCCAACGTCATCAGCAGGGCAAGAGCGATTTTTTTCATGTGAGTCGGGTGTCGACGATGCGGCGTTCGAGGGCGAGAAACTCGCTCGATTGCATTTCGGTGAGCCGGGAGACCGTGCGCGGAAACTCGTGCGACAGCGGCCCTTCCGTGTACAACGCCTCGGGCGGAACCTCAGCCGACATGATGAGCTTGCAGCGCCGGTCGTACAAGACGTCGACCAGCCATGTGAAACGGCGCGCTTCCGAGGCCATGCGCACCGGCATGTGCGGCACGTCGGACAGCAGCACAGTGTGGAACTGGCTGGCGATCTCGAGGTAGTCGTTCTGCGAGCGCGGACCGCCGCACAGCGTCTTGAAATCGAACCAGACCACGCCGCCGGCCTTGCGCAGTGCGCGGATCTCGCGCTGCTCGATGTGCAGGATCGGGTTTTCGTCAGCCGTCTCGGCCAGCTTGTCGAAGGCCTTGCGCATCTCCTTCTCGGCGGCCCCGTCGTTCGGCGTGAGGTACATGCGCAGCTGTTCGAGCGTGCGGCGCCGGTAGTCGGTGCCGTTGTCGACGCTCAGCACTTCGAGCTTCTCGTTCAGGAGCGCAATGGCCGGCAGGATGCGGTCGCGGTGCAAGCCACCGGGATACAGATCGTCGGGCTTGAAGTTCGAGGTGGTGACAAAGCCCACGCCGTTCTCGAACAGCGACACCAGCAGCCGATGAAGAATCATCGCGTCGGTGATGTCCGCCACATGGAACTCGTCGAAGCAGATCAGCTTGTAGCGCTTCGATATGCGCAGCCCCAGCTCGTCGAGCGGGTTCACCGTGCCCTGCAACTCGCGCAGCTCGCGGTGCACTTCCCGCATGAACTCGTGAAAGTGCAGGCGCGTCTTGCGCCGCAGCGGCACCGCATTGAAGAACAGGTCCATCAGGAAGCTCTTGCCCCGACCGACGCCACCGTACATGTAGACGCCGCGCGGGAGCTCCGGCCGGTTGATGAACTTCTTCAGCGCATTCGAGCGCTGGGCCTTGTAGGCGGCCCATTCGCTGGCGCAGCGATCCAGCGCCTCCACGGCGCGCAGCTGCGCGGGATCGCTCCTGAACCCGCGCGTAGCGAGTTCCGCCTCGTAGGCCTGTTTGACGCTGGTCAAAAGATCGGTGAGATCAGAAGTTCAGCGTGCGCTTGTCCACGGCGAGTGCCGCTTCCTTCGTGGCTTCCGACAGCGACGGGTGCGCATGGCAGATACGCGCGATGTCTTCCGCGCTGGCCTTGAACTCCATCGCCACCACGGCTTCGGAGATCAGTTCGCTCGCTTGCGGACCCACGATGTGCACGCCCAGGATCTCGTCGGTCGCTGCGTCGGCCAGGAACTTGACCATGCCGGTCGTGTCGCCCAGCGCGCGTGCGCGGCCGTTCGCGAGGAACGGGAATGTGCCGGCCTTGTATGCACGGCCCGCGGCCTTGAGCTGCTGCTCGGTCTGGCCGACCCATGCGATCTCGGGGCTGGTGTAGATCACCCACGGGACCGTGTTGAAGTTCACGTGGCCATGCTGGCCCGCGATGCGCTCCGCCACGGCAACGCCCTCTTCCTCGGCCTTGTGCGCCAACATCGGGCCGCGCACCACGTCGCCGATGGCCCAGACGTTGGGCAGGTTGGTCTTGCAGTCGTCATCGACGTTGATGGCGCCGCGCTCGTCGAGCTTCAGGCCCACGGCTTCGGCATTCAGGCCGATGGTGTTGGGCACGCGGCCGATCGACACGATCAGCTTGTCGACTTCCAGCGTCTGGGCTTCGCCCTTGGCGTTGGTCCAGGCAACGCTCACGCCCTTCTTCGACGACTTGATCTCGCCGACCTTCACGCCGAGCTCGATCTTGAGCTTCTGCTTGTCGAAGGCCTTCTTGGCTTCCTTGGCGATCTGCTCGTCCACAGCGCCCAGGAACGTCGGCAGTGCTTCGAGCACCGTGACTTCCGCGCCGAGGCGGCGCCACACCGAACCCATCTCGAGGCCGATGACACCCGAACCGATCAGGCCCAGCTTCTTCGGCACAGCGCCGATGCGCAGCGCGCCGTCGTTCGAGAGGATGTTCTCCTCGTCGAACGGCGTGCCCGGCAGCGCGCGGGCATTGGAGCCCGTGGCCACGATGATGTGCTTGCCGCTGATCGACTCTTCGGCGGCGCCCGCCACCTTGATCTCGTAGCCGGCTGCATCGGTCTTCACGAACGAGCCGCGGCCATGGAAGAAGCTGATCTTGTTCTTCTTGAACAGATACAGGATGCCGTCGTTGTTCTGCTTCACGACCTGGTCCTTGCGGGCCAGCATCTTGTCGATGTCGAGGCCCAGGCCTTCGACCTTGATGCCGTGGTCCGCGAAGTGGTGGCCGGCCTGCTCGAAGTGCTCCGACGATTGCAGCAGCGCCTTCGAGGGGATGCAGCCGACGTTGGTGCAGGTGCCGCCCGGTGCGGGGCCACCCTTGCCGTTCTTCCACTCGTCGATGCAGGCCACGTTGAAGCCCAGTTGCGCGGCGCGGATCGCCGCAATGTAGCCGCCGGGGCCGCCGCCGATGACGACGACGTCGAATTGCTTGTTTGCCATCTGGTTCTTTCTCCCGGATCAGATGTCGAACAGCAGGCGCGACGGGTCTTCCAGCGCTTCCTTCATGGCGACCAGGCCCAGCACGGCTTCACGGCCGTCGATGATGCGGTGGTCGTAGCTCATGGCGAGGTAGTTCATCGGGCGAACGACGATCTGGCCGTTCTCGACGACGGCGCGGTCCTTGGTGGCGTGCACGCCGAGGATGGCCGACTGGGGCGGGTTGATGATCGGGGTCGAGAGCATCGAGCCGAAGGTGCCGCCATTCGAAATGGAGAACGTGCCGCCGGTCATGTCTTCGATGCCCAGCTTGCCGTCTTGTGCCTTCTTGCCGAACTCGGCGATCTTCTTCTCGATGTCGGCAAAGCTCATCTGGTCGGCATTGCGCAGGATCGGCACCACCAGGCCGCGCGGCGAACCGACGGCGATACCGATGTCGAAGTAGCCGTGGTACAGGATGTCGTTGCCGTCGACCGAGGCGTTGATCACCGGGTACTTCTTCAGTGCATGCACCGCGGCCTTCACGAAGAAGCTCATGAAGCCGAGCTTCACGCCGTGTTCCTTGGTGAAGCTGTCCTGGAAGCGCTTGCGCAGCTCCATGACGGGCGCCATGTTCACTTCATTGAAGGTCGTCAGGATGGCGTTGGTCGATTGCGACTGCAGCAGGCGCTCGGCGATACGGGCGCGCAGGCGGCTCATCGGCACGCGCTGCTCGGGGCGCTCGCCCAGGTCGGGCGCGCTGGTGGGCGCGGCGACTTGCGGCAGTGCGGGCTTGGCGGCCGGTGCGGGAATGATGGCCGCGGGCTTGGCGCCCGAAGCGACCGCGCCGAGCACGTCGCCCTTGGTGACACGGCCGTCCTTGCCGGTGCCGGCCACGTCGCTGGTCTTCAGGTTGTTGTCGGCCAGCAGCTTGGCGGCGGCGGGCATGGCCACGTCGGCCTTCGAACCGCCGGTGGCGGCGGCAGCAGCTGCCGGTGCAGGCGCGGCGGCAGCCGGAGCTGCGGCAGGCGCAGCCGCCGGTGCGGCGGCCGAAGCCTTGCCATCGGTGTCGATCTTGGCGATCAGCTGATCGGCCACCACGGTGGCGCCATCGGGCTGCACGATTTCGGCCAGCACGCCAGCCGAGGGCGCGGGCACTTCCAGCACGACCTTGTCGGTCTCGATCTCGATCAGGATTTCATCGACGGCGACGGCTTCGCCGGCCTTCTTCTTCCAGGTGAGCATGGTGGCTTCGGCCACGGATTCGGAAAGCTGGGGGACTTTGACTTCTACGATAGACATTTGGAGTGAGCTCCGATTTTTTCTTCAGGGTGTTCGTGTGAAAAAAGGCTTTTGATTACTTGGTCAGCACGAAGCCCTTGAGCTTGCCGAACGCGCCATCGACGAGCGCCTTCTGCTGTTCCTGGTGCAGGTGCGAGTAGCCCACCGCCGGCGATGCCGAGGCAGCACGGCCGGAGTAGCCGAGCTTCTGGCCGTCCTGCATGTTTTCGTGGATGTAGTGCTGCACGAAGAACCAGGCGCCCTGGTTCTGCGGCTCGTCCTGGCACCACACCACGTCGACGAGGTTCGGGTACTTCTTGATCTCGGCAGCGAAAGCCTTGTGCGGGAAGGGGTAGAGCTGCTCGACGCGGATGATCGCCACGTCCTCGGTGCCCTGCTCTTCGCGCTTCTTGGCCAGGTCGTAGTAGACCTTGCCGGAGCAGGCGATCAGGCGCTTGACCTTCTCGGCCTTCAAGCCCTTGCTGTCGGGAATGACGGTCTGGAAGCTGCCCTTGGTGAACTCGGACAGCGGCGAGGTCGCGTCCTTGTTGCGCAGCAGCGACTTGGGCGTCAGGATGATCAGCGGCTTGCGCAGGTTGCGCACCATCTGGCGGCGCAGCACGTGGAAGATCTGGCTGGCCGTGGTCGGCTGCACCACCTGCATGTTGGTGTCGGCGCTCAGCTGCATGAAGCGCTCCAGGCGAGCCGAGCTGTGCTCGGGGCCCTGGCCTTCGTAGCCGTGCGGCAGCATCATCGTGAGGCCATTGACGCGGCCCCACTTCACTTCGCCGGAAGCGATGAACTGGTCGATCACCACCTGCGCGCCGTTCACGAAGTCGCCGAACTGGGCTTCCCAGATCACGAGCGTGTTCGGGTCGTTCGAGGCGTAGCCGTATTCGAATGCGAGCACGGCCTCCTCCGACAGGATCGAGTCGATCACGACGAACGGCGCCTGGTTGTCGGCCACGTTCTGCAGCGGCGTATAGGTGCCGGTGTCGAACTTCTCGCGGTTCTGATCGTGCAGCACGGCGTGGCGGTGCGTGAACGTGCCGCGGCCCGAGTCTTCGCCCGACAGGCGGATCGGGTAGCCGCTGGCCACCAGCGATGCGAAGGCCATGTGCTCGCCCATGCCCCAGTCGACGTTCACGTCGCCGCGGCCCATGGCGGCGCGGTCATCCAGCACCTTCTTCACGAGCGGGTGCACAGTGAAGCCCTCGGGCACGAAGGTGATCTTCTCGGCCAGGCGCTTCCACTCGCTCGAGGGAATGGCGGTGTCGCCGGCGTCGGTCCACTTCTTGTTGAGGTACGGGCTCCAGTCGACGGCGTACTTGCTCTTGAAGTTGGTGAGCACGGGGTCGACGGTGTTCTTGCCTTCGTCGAAGGCGGCGCGCTGCGCCT
The DNA here is from genome assembly GCF_047304045.1 of Variovorax sp. Varisp85. Taxonomy (NCBI): domain Bacteria; kingdom Pseudomonadati; phylum Pseudomonadota; class Betaproteobacteria; order Burkholderiales; family Comamonadaceae; genus Variovorax; species Variovorax sp. Varisp85. The sequence continues at coordinate 32,586 of NZ_JBGLYN010000037.1, read as the reverse complement.
TGACCATGTCGTCGCCGAGCGTGTCGCCCAGGCCTTGCGCGGCCAGCTTGTCGGCGTACAGCTTGCGCGTGCCGGGGTGGACTGCGATCTTCTTGTACATGAGCGGCTGGGTGAGCGAGGGGGTGTCCTGCTCGTTGTGGCCCAGCTTGCGGAAGCAGATGATGTCCACGACCACGTCCTTCTGGAATTCCATGCGGAAGTCCAGCGCGATCTGGGTGGCGAGCACCACGGCTTCGGGGTCGTCGCCGTTCACGTGCAGCACCGGCGCCTCGATCATCTTGACGATGTCCGAGCAGTACAGCGTCGAGCGGCTGTCGCGCGGGTCGCTGGTGGTGAAGCCGATCTGGTTGTTGATGACGATGTGCACCGTGCCGCCGGTGGAGTAGCCGCGGGTCTCGGCCAGCGCCAGCGTTTCCATCACGACGCCCTGGCCTGCGAAGGCGGCGTCGCCGTGCACGATCACGGGCAGCACCTGCTTGCCCAGCGGGTCGCCGCGGCGGTCCATGCGGGCGCGCACCGAGCCTTCGACCACGGGGTTCACGATCTCGAGGTGCGAGGGATTGAACGCGAGGCTCAGGTGCACCGGGCCGCCAGGGGTGGTCACATCCGAGCTGAAGCCCTGGTGGTACTTGACGTCGCCGCTGGGCAGGTCTTCGGGGGCGGTGTGGTCGAACTCGGCGAACAGGTCGGCCGGCATCTTGCCCAGCGAGTTGACCAGCACGTTCAGGCGGCCGCGGTGGGCCATGCCGATCACGATTTCCTGCACGCCCTTGGCGCCGGCCTGGTTGATCAGTTCGTCCATCGCGACGATGAAGCTCTCGCCGCCTTCGAGCGAGAAGCGCTTCTGGCCGACGTACTTGGTGTGCAGGAAGCGCTCGAGGCCTTCGGCGGCCGTGAGGCGGTTCAGCACATGCTTCTTCTGCTCGGCGCTGAGCTTGGGGTTGGTGCGGGCGCTTTCGAGCCGCTGCTGCCACCAGCGCTTGTGATTCTGGTCGGTGGTGTACATGTACTCGGCGCCCATCGTGCCGCAGTACGTTTCGCGCAAGGCGTTGAGCAGGTCGCGCAGCGACATGGTCTCCTTGCCGAAGAAGGTGTTGCTGGTATTGAACACCGTCTCGAGGTCGGCGTCGGTGAAGCCGTAGAACGAGGGTTCGAGTTCCGGGATCGAGGGACGCTCGGCGCGCTTGAGCGGATCGAGGTCGGCCCAGCGGGCGCCGACGTTGCGGTAGGCGGCGATCAGCTGCTGGACCGAGGTGCGCTTGCGGCCGAGCTCGGAGTCGGCGCCGCTGGCCTGCACGACCTTGGTCGTGCCCTGCTTCGCGCGTTCGGCGAAAGCATTGATGACCGGCAGGTGCGGAACGTCGCGGGTGTTGGTGCCATCGGCGGCGGGAACGTTCTGCAACGCGTCGAAATACGAACGCCAGTTGTCGGGCACGCTGCCGGGGTTGGCGAGGTAGTTCTCGTACATCTCTTCGACATAGGGCGCATTGCCACCGAAGAGGTAGGTGTTGCCTTGATAGGCTGTGTACGCCGTGGGCGTAGAAGAATCGCTCATGATCCGCTGACCTTCGCTTCCCTGAAGGAAGCACTAGCTGGTTAAGAAACCTTCCGCGACACGGCTGAACCGATTGGCGGATGCGACTGTGGCTGGGGAAGGGCCTGAGTACCTTGGCATTGTGCCACGTCAACCATATGACGGCCCAAAGGAGCTTCGCAACCCCTCCACTGCTCATTCAGGCGGAAGAGAGTAACTGTTTGATTTGCTGCAGCGTGGCGGGGTCGTCGATGGTGGTCAGGTCGCCCGGGTCGCGCTGCTCGCACACAGCCTGGATGGCACGGCGCAGCAGCTTGCCGCTGCGCGTCTTGGGCAGGCCGCTCACGAAACGCACGCGCGCTGGCCGCGCCAGCGCCCCGAGCTGGTCTGCCACCATCTTCATGATCTCGCCTTCGAGCTTGAGTGCCGCATCGGCGTCGCCCACGGCCTTGCCGTCCTTGGGAACGACGAAGGCCATCGCGACCTGGCCCTTGAGCGCGTCGGCCACGCCCACCACAGCGACCTCGGCCACGTTGGCGTGGCCCGAGATGCTCTCCTCGATCTCGCGCGTGCCGAGGCGGTGGCCTGCCACGTTGATCACGTCGTCGGTGCGACCGAGGATGTAGAAATAGCCGTCTTCGTCGCGAATGCCCCAGTCGAAGGTCGAGTAGACCATCTTGCCGGGCACGCTCTTCCAGTAGGTGTTGACGAAGCGCGCATCGTCCTTCCATACGGTCTGCATGAAGCCGGGCGGCGTCGGGCCTTCGACCACCACCACGCCCTTCTCGTTCGGGGCGGTCAGTTCTTCGCCGGTCGATTCATGCAGGATCTTGATGCGGTAGCCGTACATCGGCACGCCCGGGCTGCCGAACTTGCTGGGCTTGGCCTCCACGCCGTTGGCGATGGTGATCATCGGCCAGCCCGATTCGGTCTGCCAGTAGTTGTCGATGATCGGCACGCCCAGGCCTTCGCTGATCCAGCGTGCGGTGGGCTCGTCGAGCGGCTCGCCCGCCAAAAACAGCGCGCGCAGGCTCGACAGGTCGTACCTCTTCAACAGCGCCGGGTCCTGCTTCTTGAGCACGCGCACCGCGGTGGGAGCGCTGAACATCACCGTCACCTTGTACTTTTCGACGAGTCGCCACCAGATGCCGCCGTCGGGCTGCCGGTCGATGCCTTGCGTGGGCAGGCCCTCGTACATGATCGTCGCCATGCCCGCGATGAGCGGGCCGTAGACGATGTAGCTGTGGCCCACCACCCAGCCGATATCGCTGGTCGAGAAGTAGGTTTCGCCGGGTCGGCCGTCGAAGATGTGCTTCATGCTGGCGGCCAGCGCGACCGCGTAGCCGCCCACGTCGCGCTGCACGCCCTTGGGCTTGCCGGTCGTGCCGCTGGTGTAGATGGTGTAGCTGATGTCGGTGGAGGCGAGCCATGTGCAGGGCACCTTGGCGTCGAGGTGCTTGCGCCTGAGTTCGGCGGCCAGGTGGTCACGGCCCGCAGTCAGGTCCATGGATGCGAGGCCGCGGTCCGTGAGCAGCACCGCCGAGGGCTTGTGTTTCGACAGGCGGATCGCCTCGTCGAGCAAGGGCTTGTACGCAATGACCTTGCCGCCACGCGAGCCCGCATCGGCGCTCACGATCACCTTGGGCTCGGCGTCCTCGATGCGCGTGGCCAGCGAGCCGCTGGCGAATCCGCCGAACACCACGCAATGGATGGCGCCGATGCGCGCGCAGGCCAGCATCGCGAAGGCGGCCTCGGGAATCATAGGCATGTAGATGAGCACGCGATCGCCCTTGCCCACGCCGAGTTCGATCAGGCTGGCGGCGGTGCGCTGCACCTCGGCATGCAACTCGTTGAAGCTGCAGCTCTTCTCGACGCCGGTTTCGGTGGAGACGAAGACCAGCGCGGGCTGATCGCCCCGCGCGGCCAGATGCCGGTCGACCGCGTTGTGGCACAGGTTGGTCGTGCCGCCTACGAACCAGCGCGCAAAAGGCGGCCGGCTGGCATCCAGGATCTGTTGCGCGGGGTTTTGCCAGTCGATCAGCTTCGCCTGCTCGGCCCAGAAGGCCTCGGGCGCATCGACGGACTGGCGATAGAACTCTTCGTAGCGGCTCATCTGGGTATGTCTCCTGTTATTCATTCGGGTCTGGCAGCACCACCAAAACTGAATTCATAATTATGGAGGTCGATCTTGCAGCAAGCTGACGGCCGGAACAATCCGGCCGAGCCCTTCCTCCCGCCGCAGATGCGGTTACCGGACGAGCGAAAGCAATTCAGGAAACGCGGGGTGTTCCGCCGTGCGCAGCCACTCGAAACCGACCATCTCGGTCGTCACGAGTTCGGCACCGGCACCCGCCAGCCGGTCGAAGGCCGCGTCGCGGTTGCGCTCGGTGCGCGAACTGCAGGCATCGGTCACGACCCAGACTTCGAACTCGTCTTCCAGCAGGTCGAGCGCGGTCTGCAGCAGGCAGACATGGGCTTCGCAGCCGGCGATCACGATGCTGTTGCGCTCCTCGGCCGCGGCGGCGGGCTTTTGCAGATGCTTGGGCAGGCTGCGCGCATTGCCCTGCGGCGCCTTGGCCGGCACGCGCAGCCACTCGCCGAGGCCTTCCTCCACGCCGCTGAAATGCATCTTCGACAGGGTGCGCTGGCACAGCGCGCGGACGTCGGGCAGGTTTTCGCCAAGGCTGGAGGGGTTGTGCTCGGTGCCGAACACCGGCACCTGGAACAGGTGCGCCATCTTGCCGAGGCGCACTGCGTTCTGCGCGACGGCCTCGCCCTCGAAGATCGCCGGCATCAGCCGCGCCTGGTAGTCGACCAGAACGAGTTGGGAGAGCGAGGCGTCGAGCAGCATGAGCGGTGTCTTTCAGGTATCGGTTGAGTTGGGCTGAACCGTACCACCGAAAGGACCGCGTCGGGCTCTCTCGACCTGCGCCCGCCGGCACGGGCCGTCTGCCCGCATCGAGGCACGCCTAAACTGCGGCGCATGAAGCTGTTCTCCAAACGGGCGTGCCTCGCGGCGCTGGGCCTCGGCGCCGCGCTGCTCGCCGTGGCCTGCGGCGGCGTGCGCAAGGCCGTGGTGCCGATGGCGACTTCGCTCGAAAGGAGCAGCTGCGCACGCGGCGAGGTCGACACGCTGCTGGTCATGCTTCCCGGCGCCTACTCGGCGCCCGACGAGTTCGCGCGCGAGGGCTTCGTCCATGCCGTTCAGGAGAATCGCGTCGCGGCAGACGTGATGCTGGTCGACGCACATCTGGGCTACTACAACGACAAGACCATCCTCGATCGCCTGAACGCCGACGTGGTCGCGCCGGCGCGCAGCCAGGGCTACCGCCACCTCTGGTTCGTCGGCATTTCCCTCGGCGGTTTCGGCGGAATGCTCTATGCGCAGACACACCCCGGCGAACTCGCCGGGCTGGTGACGCTCGCGCCCTATCTCGGCGAGCGCGCGCTCGGCACGGACATCGCCAACGCGGGCGGCCTCGCCAGGTGGAACGGGCCGCTGGTCGACCCGGCCGCGAGCCCTCCGCGAACGCCCAACGAGACACAGCTCTGGCAATGGCTGCGCGGTTACGCGGGCTTCACGAACACGGCAGGCGTGCGGCCGCCGCTCTATCTGGGCTACGGCGTGGACGACCGCTTTGCCTTCAGCAACCGGCTACTGGCGAACGTACTGCCGCCCGAGCGCGTTTTCACGACAGAAGGCGGCCACGACTGGCCTGAGTGGAACCGCCTCTGGCGCCGGATGCTGCCGACCTTGCCGCTGCCGGGCTGCCCTGGCTGAAAATTCGCGCCGAACTCAGTTCGGCCGCAGGCGCAGCAGCTTGCCGTCGGCTTCGTCGGTGAGCACGTAGAGCAATCCATCCGGCCCCTGCTTCACGTCGCGTATGCGGGCGCGACCCTCGGCCAGCAGCTTGTGCTCGGCGACCACCTTTGCGCCTTTCAGCTCGATGCGGTCGAGATAGCCGAACTTGAGCGAGCCCACGAACAGGTTGCCCTTCCAGCCCGCGCCGTAGCGGTCGCTGGTCAGGAACGCCATGCCGGACGGCGCGATCGACGGCACCCAGTAGTGCAGCGGCTGCTCCATGCCCTCCTTGGCCGTGATGCCGTCGCCGATCTTTCCGCCGCCGTAGTTCTCGCCGTAGGTGATGACAGGCCAGCCGTAGTTGCGGCCGGCCTGCGGAATGTTGATTTCGTCGCCGCCCTGCGGCCCGTGCTCGGTCATCCAGAGGCGGCCGTCGGGCGCAAGCGTGGCGCCCTGTCCGTTGCGATGGCCGTAGCTCCAGATCTCGGGCAGCACGCCCGCCTTGCCGACGAAGGGGTTGTCCTTGGGCACCGTGCCGTCCTTGCCGATGCGCACGATCTTGCCCAGGTGGTTGTCGAGCTTCTGCGCGTCTTCCTTGCGACTGAAGCGGTCGCCCAGCGTGAGGAACAGCGCGCCATCGCGCGCCTCTACGATGCGGCAGCCGAAGTGGTTGCGGCTCGCGACCTTGGGCTGCTGGCTGAAGATGATCTTCAGCCCCTCGAGCTTGGTGCCGTCGGCCGACAGATTGGCGCGGGCCAGCGCGGTGCTGTTGGCCGAACCGCCGGCATCGGGTTCGGAGAAGCAGAAGTACAGCGTGCGGTTTTTCTCGAAGTCGGAGTCGGCCAGCACGTCGAGCAAGCCGCCCTGCCCGCCCGCCGCGATGAGAGGCAAGCCCGCGATGGGCGCCGAGATCTTCCCGTCGGCACCGACCAGCCGGAGGCGGCCGGGCCGCTCCGTCACCACGAAACGGCCACCCGGGAGGAAGGCGACGCCCCACGGGTTTTCAAGACCGGTAACCAACGTTTCAGGCCTCATCTGCGCCGCGGCGGTGGCGCAGAAACCGATTACCGTGACAAATGTCCAGAGACGAAGAGAAGCCAAAAGTGATAAGCGCGGCAAATTCATGGCTTTTCCGTGAAGTTGGGGCGATCTTGACGGGAAATAACGACTGAATCCAGCAAGAGCATCGATCAACCCGAGGTCCGAGGGCCCTTTCGAGGTCAACCGCTTATGGGCCATAAACGCTCGCCGTTACATTTTTTCCTGAACCGGATTAAAATTTCCCATGTAAATCAATGACTTACAAATGGATTCGCTAATTCTGTTTAAATTGACATAACCGCGCGTCATCAATATCCTACGCGCCATGCGTTTTTTCGTCCTTCCCGCGTCCCTTCTATTTGCCGTCGCCGTTCATGCGGCCCCCCAACAAGACAAGACCGATGACGAGTTGGCACGAATGCTCGCCGACAAGGGCATCATCGGACAGCTCAAGCAGGTTCGCCAGACCGTCACCGAACGCACTTCGGATCTCGTGGTGACCGCCATCGGCTTCCTCGGCGTTCCATACCGCCGCGGCGGCAACACCGCCGAATCGGGCTTCGATTGCAGCGGCTTCGTTCGCGCCATGTACAACCAGACCGTGGGCCACATGCTCCCGCGCCGCGCCGAAGAGCAAGCCGCCGCCACCGAGAAGATCGATCGCAGCCAGCTCAAGCCCGGCGATCTCGTGTTCTTCAACACCATGCGCCGCGCCTTCAGCCATGTCGGCATCTACGTCGGCGAAGGCAAGTTCATCCACTCGCCCCGCTCCGGCGCCCAGGTTCGCGTGGAAGACATGAACGGAAGCTACTGGCAACACCGCTTCGACGGCGCCCGCCGCGTGCTCGGCGGACCGACGGAAGAAGTCAAGGCTGCGGCTCTCGCCAACACCGGCAACTGAGCCCTCCGCAAGCCAGGACGAAAAAAAATCCCGCCTCGGCGGGATTTTTTCATGGGCGCTCGGTCGCGCCCTGGGTCATGCGGCCTTCTTCGCCGGCGGCAGGTCCGTGCAGGTGCCATGCGCCACTTCCGCCGCCATGCCGATGCTTTCGCCCAGCGTCGGGTGCGGGTGGATGGTCTTGCCGATGTCGATCTCGTCCGCGCCCATCTCGATCGCCAGAGCGATCTCGCCGATCATGTCACCGGCATGCGTGCCGACGATGCCCCCGCCGAGGATGCGGTGCGTTTCGGCATCGAACAGCAGCTTGGTGAAGCCCTCGTCGCGGCCGTTGGCAATGGCTCGGCCCGAGGCCGTCCACGGGAAGTGCCCCTTCTTGACCTTGATGCCCTCGGCCTTCGCCTGGTCCTCGGTGAGGCCGACCCACGCCACTTCGGGGTCGGTGTAGGCGACGCTGGGGATCACGCGGGCATTGAAGGCGGCGCTGGACAACTCCTTGTCCCCCTTCTGCTCGCCGGCGATGACTTCAGCTGCCACGTGCGCCTCGTGCACCGCCTTGTGCGCCAGCATGGGCTGGCCCACGATGTCGCCGATGGCGAAGATGTGGGGCACGTTGGTGCGCATCTGGATGTCGACCGGAATGAAGCCCCGGTCGCTCACCGTGACGCCTGCCTTCTCGGCGCCGATCTTCTTGCCGTTCGGGCTGCGGCCCACGGCCTGCAGCACGAGGTCGTAGACCTGCGGTTCCTTCGGCGCGTTCTCGCCCTCGAAGGTGATCTTGATGCCCTCCTTCGTGGCTTCGGCGCCGACCGTCTTGGTCTTGAGCATGATGTTGTCGAAGCGCGGGGTGTTCATCTTCTGCCAGACCTTCACGAGGTCGCGGTCGGCGCCCTGCATCAGGCCGTCGAGCATCTCGACCACGTCCAGGCGCGCGCCGAGCGTGGAATACACCGTGCCCATTTCGAGGCCGATGATGCCGCCGCCCAGGATCAGCATGCGCTTGGGGTCGGTGCCCATCTCGAGCGCGCCGGTCGAGTCGACCACGCGCGGGTCCTTCGGCATGAACGGCAGGCTCACCGACTGCGAACCGGCCGCGATGATCGCGTTGCGGAACTTGACCGTCTGCTTCTTGCCGGTGGTGTCCCAGCTCGTGCCGGAGGTTTCTTCCACCTCGAGGTGGTACGGATCGATGAAGTTGCCGACGCCGCGCAGCACCGTCACCTTGCGCATCTTGGCCATGGCCGTGAGGCCGCCGGTGAGCTTGCCCACCACCTTGTTCTTGTGGCCGAGCAGCTTGGCGCGGTCGACCGTGGGCGCGGCGAAGCTCACGCCGAGGTCGGCGAAATGCTTGACCTCGTCCATCACGGAAGCCACGTGCAGCAGCGCCTTCGACGGGATGCAGCCGACGTTCAGGCACACGCCGCCGAGGGTGGCGTAGCGCTCGATCAGCACGACCTTCAGGCCCAAGTCAGCGGCACGGAAGGCGGCCGAGTAACCGCCGGGGCCGGCGCCGAGCACGATCACGTCGCATTCGACATCGACCTTGCCGCCATAGCTCGACACCGCCACGGCCGCCGATGCAGGGGCCGGTGCGGGCGCTGCCTTGGATGCGGGGGGCGCAGTTGCGGGCGCCGGTGCGGCCGCTGCGGGCGCTGCCGCCGCGGCACCGTCCACCTCCAGCGTCAGCACCACCGAGCCTTCCTTGACCTTGTCGCCCACCTTCACGGCCAGCGACTTCACCACGCCGGCAGCGGACGACGGAATCTCCATCGAGGCCTTGTCCGATTCGACCGTGATCAGCGACTGCTCGGCCTTGACCGTGTCTCCTACATTGACCAGCACCTCGATCACTGCCACTTCGTCGAAGTCGCCGATGTCGGGCACCTTGATTTGTTGTTCGCTCATTTGGACACTTTCAGTTTGAGTGTGAGAACGTCGACCGGTGGGGCCGAATTGCGATCGAATTCGCAGGCGGCGGCGATGCCTGCCTCCGCCACGTCGCGCGAGTTGCGCGACTTGATGTCATAGGCCGCGTGCATGGCGCCGAGCGCAAAGCTGCGTCCCGAGCCGATGGCCCAGAACTCCTTGAACTCGAACACCTCGCGGTAGCTGTAGATGCCGTAGATGCCGCTCTGGTTGGCCAGCAGCATCGTGAACTGGCTCGACTCGTAGGGCTCGTGCTCGTCTTCCTTGGTCTGCATGAAGAACGAGTCCTTCAGCACCGGATGCAGCATCGTGAAGGTGCGGAAGATCTCGTGCTTGCTGCCGAACAACAACTGCTCGCGCGGCTGCGCGGCCAGCGCGTGCTGCAGCACCAGGAAGTGCGCGGCGGCACCAGCCACCGCGAACAGGCTCTGCCCCGCCGCATCCTCGACGGTGAAGATCTTCTGGTTCGCCTCGGCGCGGTGCGAAAGCCGCGTGTCGCCGAAGGTCACCAGAGAATCGGCTGCCATCGTGACCTGGCCGCCTTTGCGGACGGCCACTACGGTGGTCATAGCGCCTCCCGCCGGGCCGCCCCAAGGGAGGCGCCCCCCTCTGGGGGGAGCACCGCAGGTGCTCGGGGGGTCATAGAAGAATACGGCGATAGTCCGCGAGCACCTGGCCCAGGTAGGCGTTGAAACGCGCAGCCAGGGCGCCGTCGATCACGCGGTGGTCGTACGACAGCGACATCGGCAGCGTCAGGCGCGGCACGAACTGCTTGCCGTCCCACACCGGCTTCATCTGGCCCTTCGAGAGGCCGAGGATGGCCACTTCGGGAGCGTTGATGATCGGCGTGAAGTGCGTGCCGCCGATGCCGCCCAGCGAGCTGATCGAGAAGCAGCCGCCCTGCATGTCGGCCGAGCCGAGCTTGCCGTCGCGCGCCTTCTTGGCGAGCTCGCCCATCTCGGCGCTGATCTGCAGGATGCCCTTCTTGTCGGCATCCTTGAGCACCGGCACCACGAGGCCGTTCGGCGTGTCCGCCGCGAAGCCGATGTTGTAGTACTGCTTGTAGACGAGCTGGTCGCCGTCCAGGCTGGTGTTGAACTCGGGGAACTTCTTCAGCGCCGCGACCACCGCCTTGATGACGAAGGCCAGCATCGTGACCTTCACGCCCGATTTCTCGTTCTCCTTGTTGGTGGAGACGCGGAAGGCCTCGAGCTCGGTGATGTCGGCTTCGTCGTTGTTGGTGACGTGCGGGATCATCACCCAGTTGCGGTGCAGGTTCGCGCCGCTGAGCTTCTTGATGCGCGACAGGTCCTTGCGCTCGACCGTGCCGAACTTCGTGAAGTCGACCTTGGGCCATGGAATCAGGCCCAGCGCGGCGCCGTCGCCACCACCGGCCGGCGCCTTGGCCGCCGAGGCCTTGGTGCTGGCCTGGCCGCTCATCACGGCCTTGGTGAAGTTCTGGATGTCTTCCTGCGTGATGCGGCCCTTGGGACCGGAGCCCTTGACCTCTTCGAGCGGCACGCCGAGTTCGCGCGCGAACTTGCGCACCGAGGGCGAGGCGTGCGGAAGGCTGGCGCTGGGGGCGACCGTCGGCTGATGAGCCGGAGCAGCGGCGGCAGCAGGCGCCGATGCAGCAGTCGGTGCAGGTGCACTGGCGGTTGCGGTTGCCGGTGCGGCAGCCGCTGCCTGGGTCGGCGCCGGAGCAGCGGCCCCTGCAGCGCCTTCGAGCACCGCGATCAGGTCACCGATGTTGACCGTGTCGCCCACCTTGACCTTGAGTTCCTTGAGCACGCCCGCAGCCGACGACGGAATTTCCATCGAGGCCTTGTCCGACTCCACCGTGATGAGCGACTGCTCGGCCTTGATCACGTCGCCCACCTTCACGAGCAATTCGATGACGGCGACGTCCTTGAAGTCGCCGATGTCGGGCACCTTGACCTCCACCGGGCCCGAGGCCACTGGGGGTGCCGCGAGAGCAGCCGGCGCGGGGGCCGCTGCGGCCGGCGCAGGAGCCGGCGCTGCTGCCGGAGCAGCCGCGGGCGCCGGTGCTGCTGCAGCACCCGCTCCCTCGGCCTCGAGCACGAGCACCACCGAGCCTTCCTTGACCTTGCTGCCGACCTCGACCTTCAGCTCCTTGACCACGCCGGCGGTCGACGACGGAATTTCCATCGATGCCTTGTCCGACTCCACCGTGATGAGCGACTGCTCGGCCTTGACCGTGTCGCCCACCTTCACGAGCACCTCGATCACCGCGACTTCATCGAAATCGCCGATGTCCGGCACCTTGACTTCCACTGCTGCCATATCGTTTGTCTCCCGCCCTGAGGCGCCGTTTCGTTCGTTGATTGTTGAGGGTCAGGCGTAGAGCGGGTTGACCTTGTCGACATTGATGCCGTACTTCTTGATCGCTTCCACCACCTTGGCCACCGGCACGGTGCCATCTTCGCTCAGCGCCTTGAGCGCAGCCACCACGATGTAGTGGCGGTTGATCTCGAAGTGCTCGCGCAGCTTGTTTCGGAAGTCGCTGCGGCCGAAGCCGTCGGTGCCCAGCACCTTGTAGGTACGGCCCTTCGGGATGAAGGGGCGAATCTGCTCGGCGTAAGCCTTCATGTAGTCGGTCGAGGCGACCACCGGGCCGGTGGTGGGCGCAAGCTGCTCGGCCACGAAGGGCACGCGCGGCGTCTGGTCCGGGTGCAGCAGGTTCCAGCGGTCGGCGTCCTGGCCGTCACGCGTGAGCTCATTGAAGCTCGGGCAGCTCCACACGGAAGCCGACACGCCCCAGTCCTTTTCGAGCAGCTCTTGCGCGGCAAAGCTTTCGCGCAGGATGGTGCCGCTGCCCAGCAGTTGCACGGTCGGTGCCTTGGCCTTGAGCGCAGGGCCCTGCTTCGACAGGTACATGCCCTTGATGATCTGCTCTTCGGTACCGGGCTGGAGGCCGGGCATCGCGTAGTTCTCGTTGAGCAGCGTCAGGTAGTAGTAGACGTTGTCCTGCTTCTCGACCATGCGCTTCAGGCCGTGATGCAGGATCACGCCGACTTCGTGCGCGAAGGTCGGGTCGTAGCTCACGCAGTTCGGGATGGTGTTGGCCAGGATGTGGCTGTGACCGTCTTCGTGCTGCAGGCCTTCGCCGTTCAGCGTCGTGCGTCCCGAGGTGCCGCCCAGCAGGAAGCCGCGGGCCTGCATGTCGCCGGCCGCCCAGGCCAGGTCGCCGATGCGCTGGAAGCCGAACATCGAGTAGTACACGTAGAACGGCACCATGATGCGGTTGTTCGTGCTGTACGACGTGGCCGCCGCGATCCAGCTCGACATGCCGCCGGCTTCGTTGATGCCTTCCTGCAGGATCTGGCCGGCCTTGTCTTCCTTGTAGTACATGACCTGGTCTTTATCGACCGGGGTGTACTGCTGACCGTGCGGGTTGTAGATGCCGATCTGGCGGAACAAGCCTTCCATGCCGAAGGTGCGGGCCTCGTCCACCAGGATGGGCACGACGCGCGGGCCCAGCGCCTTGTCGCGCAGCAGCTGCGTGAGGAAGCGCACGTAGGCCTGCGTGGTCGAGATCTCGCGGCCTTCGGCCGTGGGCTCGATCACCGACTTGAAGGTGTCGAGCGAGGGCACCGTGAAGCTCTCGTCGGCCTTGGCGCGGCGATGCGGCAGGTAGCCGCCGAGCGCCTTGCGGCGCTCGTGCAAGTAGCGCATTTCCGGCGTGTCGTCGGCCGGCTTGTAGAACGGCAGCTCGGCGATCTGGCTGTCGGGAATCGGAATGTTGAAGCGGTCGCGGAAGGCCTTGATGTCCTCGTCGCCGAGCTTCTTGGTCTGGTGGACCGTGTTCTTGCCTTCGCCGATCTTGCCCATGCCGAAGCCCTTGACGGTCTTGACGAGCAGCACCGTGGGCTGGCCCTTGTGGTTCTGGGCGGCGTGGAAGGCGGCGTACACCTTCTGCGAGTCGTGGCCGCCGCGCTGCAGGCTCCAGACCTCGTCGTCGGTCATGTGCTCGACCATCTTCAGCGTGCGCGGGTCGCGGCCGAAGAAGTTCTTGCGCACGTAGGCACCGTCGTTGGCCTTCATGGCCTGGTAGTCGCCGTCGTTGCACTCCATCATGATCTTGCGCAGCGCGCCGTCATGGTCCTTTTCGAGCAGGGCGTCCCAGCCCTTGCCCCAGATCAGCTTGACGACGTTCCAGTTGGCACCGCGGAATTCGCCTTCCAGTTCCTGGATGATCTTGCCGTTGCCGCGCACCGGACCGTCCAGGCGCTGCAGGTTGCAGTTGATGACGAAGATCAGGTTGTCGAGGTTCTCGCGCGCCGCCAGGCCGATGGCGCCCAGCGATTCCACCTCGTCCATCTCACCGTCGCCACAGAACACCCAGACCTTGCGGTTCTCGGTGTTGGCGATGCCGCGTGCATGCAGGTACTTGAGGAAGCGCGCCTGGTAGATCGCCATCAGCGGCCCCAGGCCCATCGAGACGGTCGGGAACTGCCAGAACTCCGGCATCAGCTTGGGGTGCGGGTAGCTCGACAGGCCCTTGCCGTCCACTTCCTGGCGGAAGTTGAGCAGCTGCTCTTCGGAGAGGCGGCCTTCGAGGTAGGCGCGGGCATAAATGCCGGGCGAAACGTGGCCCTGGATGTAGAGCAGGTCGCCGCCGTGGTTCTCGCTCTCGGCGTGCCAGAAGTGGTTGAAGCCGGCGCCGAACATGCTGGCCAGCGAGGCGAAGGAGCCGATGTGGCCGCCGAGGTCGCCGCCTTCGGGCGGGTGGATGCGGTTGGCCTTGACCACCATCGCCATGGCATTCCAGCGCATGTAGGCACGCAGGCGTTGTTCGATCTCGAGGTTGCCGGGGCTGCGGGCCTCCTGCGAGGGCTCGATGGTGTTGACGTAGCCCGTGTTGGCCGAGAACGGCATGTCGACCGTGTTCTGGCGGGCATGTTCGAGCAGTTGCTCGAGAAGGAAGTGGGCCCGCTCCGGACCCTCGCTCTGGATGACGGAGGACAGTGCATCCATCCATTCACGGGTCTCCTGGGCGTCCGCATCGTTTGCGGCCGAGCCGAACAGGTTCTCGGGATTTGCCGACATGCTTGTCTCTCCTTTTAGGGCTGTGGCTGTAATTTAAGTGCGCTGTGCAGCGAACGCGGCGGAGTTTCGCATAGAAACATCGAGATTTCAAATAGTGCGTATCAATTTCTTAATATGAAATTTTCAGTTCGCGTTTGCCCTGCGCAAAACCGCGCGCAAGCCCGGGCCGACGTTGCTTTGCCGTCGTTTCCGAAGGGCTTCACCTAAACTCGGACCATGCCTTTTTCCTCTCCGCTGGCAGTTGCCCGCAGTGCCGTGAATGCCTCGCCCCTGTCCTGGTGGCGCAGGTGGTGGCGCCGGCAGACGCCGGTGCTGCAGGACGCAGTCGCCATGCTCGCGCCGATGGCGGCCGTGCTGTTGTTTCTTGCCGCCATCGTGTCCGCCTTCTGGTACCTGCGCACCGAGGAAGTCGAGCGCGAGCAGGAGTCGGTGCGCCGCGACGTCGAATACGCACAGCAGCGCATGCGCCTGCGGCTTTTGGAACGGCAGGAGCAGTTGATGCGCATCGCGCGCGACGCTTCCAACCGCGAGATCGACCCGGTCGAATTCACCAGCCGAGCCGAGTCGCTGGTGAGCCAGTTCCCCGAGCTGCAGACCATCACCTGGATCGACGACCGCCGCCGCTTCAAGGCCGGCTATGCGGCGCCCAGCGTGCACCCGGCCCAGCAGCACCTGATCGGCGACGTGCTGCGTCCCGGCGACATCGAGAGCAACTATGCGCTGGCCCGCGAGCTGCGCCAGCCGGTGTATTCGCAGCCCGTGGCCGGGGGCGACCCCCCTGCGATGCTGCAGCTGCACATCCCCCTTTTCGATCAAGGCCTGTTCGCGGGCGTCGTGCTTGGCGAGTTCTCGGTCGACGGGCTGCTGCGCTACGGCATGCCGTCCGAAGTACAGGCGCGCTATGCGGTGTCGCTGCTCGACGCCAAGGGCCACGCGATCGCGGGCAACACCACCACCCTGAAGGAAGGCGGCACGCGCCTGCTGCCCTGGACCGAGCGGACCAACGAATACGAAGTGCCGGTGTCCCCGGTGGGCAATGCTCTGGTGCTGCGGGCGCAGGCCTACCGCACCTCGCAGGGCGTGGTCGGCAACGGGCTGTTCTGGCTGGTCTGCGCGCTCAGCGTGCTCACGAGCTGGATGCTCATCGGCACCTGGCGGCACACGCGGCGGCGGCTGCAGGCACAGCAGCGGCTGGTCGCAGAAACCAATTTCCGCCGCGCCATGGAGAACTCCATGCTGACCGGCATGCGCGTGCTCGACCTGCAGGGCCGCATCACCTACGTGAACGCCGCCTTCTGCGCGATGACCGGATGGAGCGAGGCCGAGCTCGTCGGCCAGTCGCCGCCCTTCCCCTACTGGCTCGAATCCGACCGCGAAGTGATGAACGAGCGCCTGGAAGAAGAGCTGCATGGCCGTGCCCTGCCCGGCGGCTTCCAGGTGCGCGTGAAGCGCAAGAACGGCAGCGTGTTCAACGCCCGGCTCTACGTGTCGCCGCTGATCGACGCGCGCGGCCACCAGACCGGCTGGATGACGTCGATGACCGACATCACCGAGCCCACGCGCATCCGCGAGCAGTTGTCGGCTTCGTACGAACGCTTCACCACCGTGCTGGAAGCGCTCGATGCGGCCGTGTCGGTGGCCCCCATCGGCAGCGAGGAACTGCTGTTCGCCAACAAGCTGTACCGGCTCTGGTTCGGCTCCGACACCGTGGGCCATCTGGGCATGGTCGCGCAGGCAGGTGTGCCAGCCTCGAATGCGCACGACGAAGGCCTCGACGACGTCGATCCGTACGCGGGCCTGCCGATCGACACGCTCACCGCGGCGCAGGCGGCCAACAACGAAATCTTCGTGCCGCACCTCGGCAAATGGCTCGAAGTGCGTTCGCGCTACCTGACATGGGTCGACGGCCGCCTCGCGCAGCTGGTGATCGCCACCGACATCACGCCGCGCCGCGACGCCGAGGAGCAGGCCGCCGCTCAGGCCGACAAGGCCCAGGCTGCGAGCCGACTCATCACGATGGGCGAGATGGCCTCCAGCGTGGCCCACGAGCTCAACCAGCCGCTGACCGCCATCACCAACTACTGCAACGGGATGATGTCGCGCATCAAGGGCCAATCGATCGACAACGACGCGCTGCTCGCCGCGCTCGAGAAAACGTCGAAGCAGGCCCAGCGCGCCGGCCAGATCATCCAGCGCATCCGCTCTTTCGTGAAGCGCAGCGAACCCAACCGCACGCCGGCCGACGTGGCCACCATGGTGAGCGAGGCGGTCGAGCTGGCAGGCATCGAGCTGCGCCGGCGCAACGTGCGCCTGAACCACTACGTGGCCGCGCGGCTGCCGGTGGTGCGCGTCGACCCGATCCTCATCGAGCAGGTGATGGTCAACCTGCTGAAGAACGCGGCCGAATCCATCGACATCGCCGAGCGCCCGCTGGCGCGCCGCAGCGTCGAGCTGCGCGTGCTGCCCAAGGTCATCGAAGGCCACAACGCCATCGAGTTCTCGGTGCAGGACACGGGCAAGGGGCTCGCTCCGGAAGTGATGGACCGGCTCTACGAAGCCTTCTTCTCCACCAAGCCCGAGGGCATGGGCATCGGGCTCAATCTGTGCCGCACCATCGTCGAGTCGCACCGCGGCCGGATGCAGGCGGAGAACATCTACAATGGCCCGGATGTGATCGGATGCCGTTTTTCCTTCTGGATTCCGGTGTTGGACGCTATCAGTTCCGTAGCTAGCGACGAGGCAAAGGTACCTGCATGAGTTTGATTCCGAAGAAGGGCACGGTCTATGTCGTCGACGACGACGAAGCCGTACGCGATTCGCTGCAATGGCTGCTCGAGGGCAAGGACTACAGAGTCCGCTGTTTCGATTCCGCCGAATCCTTTCTCTCCCGATACGACCCGCGCGAAGTCGCCTGTTTGATCGTCGACATCCGCATGGCCGGCATGACCGGCCTCGAACTGCAGGATCGCCTGATCGAACGCCGCTCCCCGCTGCCGATCGTGGTCATCACCGGCCACGGCGACGTGCCGATGGCGGTCGACAGCATGAAGAAGGGCGCGATGGATTTCATCCAGAAGCCCTTCAACGACGAAGAGCTTGTCACGCTGGTCGAGCGCATGCTCGAACATGCGCGCGGCGCCTTCACGCAGCACCAGCAGTCGGCCAGCCGCGATGCGCTGCTGTCCAAGCTCACGGGCCGCGAGGCGCAGGTGCTCGAACGCATCGTCGCCGGCCGCCTGAACAAGCAGATCGCGGACGACCTCGGCATCAGCATCAAGACGGTCGAGGCGCATCGCGCCAACATCATGGAAAAGCTCAACGCCAACACTGTGGCCGATCTGCTCAAGATAGCGCTCGGGCAAGCGGCCCCCACGGCCAAGGCCTCCTGAGCCGCAGCTATCCCGCCGATAGCCACGCACCTTCCCCACGCCTGCGCAAGCGGGCGTTTTTACTTGGAAAATCAAAACCGATGACCGCCCAACTGATCGACGGCAACGCCCTCGCCAAAACCATTCGTGCCGAGGTGTCCGGCCGCACCGCCGCGCTGAAGGCGCGCGGCGTGAACCCGGCACTGTCCATCATTTTGGTGGGCAGCGATCCGGCCAGCCAGGTCTACACGAAGCACAAGGTCAACGACAGCACCGAGACCGGCCTGCAGGCCACGCTCGAGACCTACCCCGCCGACCTGAGCGAAGCTGACTTGCTGGCCCGCATCCGCGCCCTCAACGACGACCCGAAGGTGCACGGCATCCTGGTTCAGCTGCCACTGCCCAAGCACATGGACAGCCAGAAAGTCATCGAGACGATCTCGCCCGCCAAGGACGTCGACGGCTTCCACGTCGCCAGCGCCGGCGCGCTGATGACCGGCGCACCCGGCTTCTGGCCCTGCACGCCGCACGGCTGCATGAAGATGCTCGAATCCATCGGCTACGACCTGCGCGGCAAGCACGCGGTGGTCATCGGCCGCAGCAACATCGTCGGCAAGCCGATGGCCATGATGCTGCTGGCCAAGAGCGCCACCGTGACCATCTGCCACAGCGCCACGCAAGACCTCGGCGCCATCACGCGGCAGGCCGACGTGATCGTGGCTGCCGTGGGCAAGCTCGATCTCCTGACGGCCGACATGGTGAAGCCCGGAGCGGTGGTCATCGACGTCGGCATGAACCGCAAGGCCGACGGCAAGCTGGCCGGCGACGTCGATTTCGACAGCGTGAAGGAAGTGGCTGGCTGGATCACCCCCGTGCCGGGCGGCGTCGGCCCGATGACCCGCGCCATGCTCCTCGTCAATACCCTTGAAGCTGCGGAACGCGCCGCCAAGTGATTTCCATGGCCACCACGAACAACCCACTCCTCGACTTCACCGATCTCCCGCTGTTCGATCGCATCAGGCCCGAGCATGTGTCGCCCGCGGTCGACACCCTGCTGGCCGATGCCGAGACCGCGCTGCAGACGGTAACGGCGTCCGAATTCCCGGCCGACTGGAACGCGATCTCCAGGGTGCTCGACGTGGCCTCCGAACGCTTCAGCCGCGCCTGGGGTGCCGTCGGCCACCTCAATGCCGTGGCCGACACGCCGGAGCTGCGCGCTGCCTACAACGAGGCCATGCCGCGCGTCACCGCGTTCTGGACCCGCCTGGGTTCCGACGAGCGCCTGTACGCCAAATACAAGGCCATCGATCCGGCCACGCTCAACCCCGAGCAGCGCCAGGCGCACAAGAACGCCGTGCGCAACTTCGTGCTCGGCGGCGCCGAACTGCAGGGCGACGCCAAGAAGCGTTTCGCCGACATCCAGGAGCGCCAGGCCGAGCTGAGCCAGAAGTTCAGCGAGAACGCACTCGACGCGACCGATGCCTTTGCCTACTACGCCTCGCTGGGCGAGCTCGAGGGCGTGCCCGAGGACGTCGTGAGCGCCGCTCGCACAGCCGCCGAAGCCGAGGGCAAGGAAGGCTACAAGCTCACGCTCAAGATGCCGTGCTACCTGCCGGTGATGCAGTTCGCCAGGAGCAGCGCGCTGCGCGAGAAGCTCTACCGCGCCTACGTCACGCGCGCCAGCGAATTCGGCGATGCCGCCTTCGACAACACGGCGCTCATCACGGAGATCCTCGCGCTGCGCGAGGAAGAAGCGAAGCTGCTGGGCTACAGGAACTACGGCGAGCTGTCCGTCGTGCCGAAGATGGCCGAATCGCCCGAGCAAGTCGTCAAGTTCCTGCGCGATCTCGCCACCAAGGCCAAGCCCTATGGCGAGCGCGACCTGGCCGACCTGCGGGTCTTCGCCTCGGAGCAACTGGGCATCACCGACCCGCAACCCTGGGACTGGAACTACATCGGCGAAAAGCTCAAGGAAGCGCGCTATGCCTTCAGCGAGCAGGAGGTGAAGCAGTACTTCCCCGCGCCGAAGGTCATGGCCGGGCTGTTCAAGATCGTCGAGACGCTGTTCGAGGTGTCGATCCGCCGCGACTCGGCGCCCACGTGGCACCCGAGCGTGGAGTTCTATCGCATCGAGCGCGCCGGCCAGAAGGTCGGCCAGTTCTACCTGGACCCCTCCGCGCGCGCCGCCAAGCGCGGCGGCGCCTGGATGGACGATGTGCGCGCCCGCTGGCTACGCCCCGACAACGGCGTGCTGCAAACGCCGGTTGCGCAGCTGGTGTGCAACTTCGCCAGCGGCGTCGACGGCAAGCCGCCGCTGCTCACGCACGACGACGTGACCACCCTCTTCCACGAGTTCGGCCACGGCCTGCATCACATGCTCACGCAGGTGAACGAGCGCGACGTCTCGGGCATCAGCGGTGTCGAGTGGGACGCGGTCGAGCTGCCGAGCCAGTTCATGGAGAACTTCTGCTGGGAGTGGGACGTGCTCAAGCACATGACCGCCCACGTCGACACCGGCGAGCCGCTGCCGCGCGCGCTGTTCGACAAGATGACGGCCGCCAAGAACTTCCAGAGCGGCCTGCAGACGCTGCGCCAGATCGAATTCTCGCTGTTCGACATGCTGCTGCATACCGAGTACCACGCAGCGGCGGCCAAGCCCGGCGATGTGATGGCGCTGCTCGGCAAGGTGCGCGCCGAGGTGGCCGTGATGCCCTCGCCGCCGTTCAGCCGCACGCCGAATACCTTCAGCCACATCTTCTCGGGCGGCTACGCGGCCGGCTACTACAGCTACAAGTGGGCCGAGGTGCTGAGTGCCGACGCCTACGCGGCCTTCGAGGAAACCGTGGGCGCCGACGGCGAGCCGAACATCGAGACCGGCCGCAAGTACCGCCAGGCCATCCTGGAGGCCGGCGGCAGCCGCAGCGCCATGGATTCGTTCAAGGCCTTCCGCGGCCGCGAGCCCCAGCTTGATGCGCTGCTGCGACATCAGGGCATGGCGGAGCCCCAGCCCGTTTGATGCGGCGCTGAAGCTTGCGATACTCGGGCGATGCATCCGATTCACAAACTCTCACTGCATCGCCTGAGCGGCCTCGCCCTTGCGCTCGTTGCCGCGGGCGCGATGGCACAGCCCATCTACCGCCAGGTCGACAAAAACGGCAAGGTCACCTTTTCAGATCGCGCTCCGACCGCCAGCACCGAAGCGGCTTCGGGGCCGCAGGGCGGCGTCACCACGCCCGCCAATGCGGGCCTGCCGTATGAATTGCGGCAGGTGGCGCAGCGCTACCCCGTCACCCTGTACAGCAGCGACGAATGCGGCCCCTGCAGCACGGCACGCTCGCTGCTTGTCACGCGTGGCATCCCGTTCGAAGAGCGAACCGTCAAGAGCAACGAGGAAGTCCAGGCGCTACAGCGCCTGAGCAGCCAGAGTTCGCTGCCGCTGCTGACCATCGGATCGCAGCAGCTCAAGGGCTTTTCGGATGCCGAGTGGTCGCAGTACCTCGACGCGGCCGGCTATCCCAAGAGCAACAGCCTGCCCGCGGGCTATCGCAACGGCCTGGCGCGGCCACTGATCGCGCAACAGGCAGCACCCGCAACCCGGGCCCCTGCGGCACCGGCTGCGCAGCCCGCGTCGCCGCCTCCCGCCTCGAGCGAACCGACCCCGAGCAACCCGGCCGGCATCAAGTTCTGACCCAGGCCGCGTTCGCGGCCGCGGATCATCGGGCGAACTGCATCGTCTTCACGCCCGTCGGGGTACCCAGCAGGCACACGTCGGCTTTCTGGTGCGCAAAGACGCCCACCGTCACCACGCCAGGCCATTGGCTCACCTCGGACTCGAAGGCCAGCGGATCGGTGATCCGCAGGCCAGTCACGTCCACGATGTGCTGACCGTTGTCGGTAACCAGCGGCAGGCCGTCCTTCTCGCGCACCTGGGCGATGCCACCCATGCTCGCGAACTGGCGCATCACCCGGCGCGCGGCCATCGGAATCACCTCCACGGGCAGCGGAAACGCGCCCAGCGCATCGACCAGTTTGGACGCATCGGCGATGCAGATGAACTTGCGCGACTGCGCCGCCACGATCTTTTCGCGCGTGAGCGCGGCGCCACCGCCCTTCACCATGAAGCCGCGGTGGTCGATTTCGTCGGCGCCGTCGATGTAGACAGCCAGTTCTTCCACCTCGTTGCTGTCGAACACCGGGATGCCCAGTGCGCGCAGGCGCTCGGTCGAAGCTACCGAGCTGGAGACAGCGCCCTTGATCTCGTCCTTGATGGTGGCCAGCGCGTCGATGAACTTGTTCACCGTGGAGCCGGTTCCGACGCCGACGATCTCGCCCTTGACCACGTAGGCCAGCGCGGCAAGGCCGACCTGGGCCTTGAGTTCATCCTGAGAAAGAGGGGTTGGGGTGGCGGGTGCGGTCATCGCGGAGAATCCTTGGCTCATAGAAGTTCAGAATTATCCGATGCCCCTGCTGATGCCCTCTTCGCTCTACGGCCTGGCCCGCCCTTTCCTGTTCGGCTTCGACCCCGAGCACGCCCATGAACTCACGCTGGACGGCCTGGCACGCACCCAGAACACGCCGCTGGCCTGCGCCTATTCGGCACCGCGCGTGAACGACCCGATCCAGCTCGCCGGCTTGCACTTTCCGAACCGCGTGGGCCTGGCGGCCGGGCTTGACAAGAACGCCCGCTGCATTGACGCCTTCGCCGCGATGGGCTTCGGATTCGTCGAAGTCGGTACGGTGACGCCGAAGGCGCAGCCGGGCAACCCCAAGCCTCGCATGTTCCGGCTGCCGCAGCGCGATGCGCTGATCAACCGGCTCGGCTTCAACAACGAAGGGCTCGACGCCTTCCTGGCCAATGTGCAGAAGGCGCGTTTCCGCAAGACCGGCACGGGCACCACGTCGCCGATGCTGCTGGGCCTGAACATCGGCAAGAACGCCGCCACGCCGATCGAGCGCGCGGTGGACGACTACCTGCTCTGCCTCGACGGCGTATACCCGCACGCCGACTACGTGACAATCAATATCTCGAGCCCCAACACCGCCAACCTGCGCACGCTGCAGAGCGATGAAGCGCTCGATGCGCTGCTCGGCGCGGTGGCCGAACGGCGCGAGGCGCTGGCCGCGAGCCACAACAAGCGCTCCCCGCTGTTCGTGAAGATCGCCCCCGATCTCGACGAGGCCCAGGTGGCGGTGATTGCCGCCACGCTGAAGCGTCACGGCATGGACGGCGTGATCGCCACCAACACCACGCTCGCGCGCGATGCGGTCAAGGGCCTGCCGCATGCGGATGAAGCGGGCGGACTGTCGGGTGCGCCGGTGCGCGAGGCCAGCAACCGCGTGGTCGCCCAGCTGCGTGCGGCGCTCGGGTCGGGTTTTCCGATCATCGGGGTCGGCGGCATCCTGAGCGCAGCCGATGCCAAGGCCAAGATCGCCGCGGGTGCGGACGTGGTGCAGATCTACACCGGCCTGATCTACCGCGGCCCTGCGCTGGTGCGCGAAGCCGCCCAGGCGCTGCTGCGGGATCGCAGCCAGGCCTGAGCTTCTTTCTTCGTCTCTTTCAGCGCATGCGCCAGAGTATTGGCGCGATGACCGCGGCCCAACGCAGCAGGCGCTTCGGCCGGATCACCACCACGGCAGCCGCAGCAACGACGCCGGTAGCCACCGGATGCGCACGCGCAATGCGCAGTGCCGCGGCGGCCGCCGATTCGTTGGGCGGAGTCGCTTCGCCCTCGCCTGAACCGCCGACCGGCTGCGCCTGCTCGCGTCCACCCTGCAACGTCGCGATGCGCTCGCGCTGACGCTCCATGCGCGCCAGCAGTTCCTCGCGCGTGGCAGGCCGCGGGGGGCGCGGCGCCTCTTCGTCCTGCTCAGGGTCCTTGCCGAGGCCGAAACGGTCCTGGACCCAGGCCCAGTCGCGTTCGAACTCGCGGCGTGCCGGCACGAAGCTGTTGGATGCGTTGCGCAGCGACAGCAGCAAGCCGATGGCGGCCGCCAGCCAAAGCACGATCCACACCCCCGCCACCGACCATGCGGCCACGATGCGGTGGGGCGTTTCCCAGAAATGAACCACCACCGCCACGGACAGCAGAGCCACCGTGACCGTGGTCAGCCCCAACACGGCCAGACTGAAGACAAGCAACAGCTTGAGGCGCTGCTTCTCGTCCTCCCAGGCCATGCGCAGCAGCTGCACCCGGTCTTCGGCCGCCAGCGCGCCTTCGGCGGCGGCGATGCGCAGCCGGCGAATCCGGGCGTTCAGCCCGAACAGGGACGACAGCCTCATGGGCTGGCTCCGGCCATGTCCGGGCGAACGATGCTGCGGCGGCGAATGCTCAGGTCAGCGGCGGCCAAGCAGCAGGCCCACCAGCACGCCGACAGCCAGTGCAGCACCGGCGATCTGCCATGGTTCGTCATGGGCGTAGGCGTTGGCGGAGTTGGCCGCTTCGCGGGCCTTCTTGGCGGCGAGCTTGCTCTTCTCGGCCGCTAGTTCGCGTGCGATGGCCAGCTTGGTGTCGATGCGCTGGCGCAGCGCCTTGATGTGGGGAACCGAATCCAGGTCCTTGCTTGCCAGCACGCCGCGCACGTCGCTTGCGATGTCTTCGGCCGCTGCTTCAAGATTTTGGGATGCACTCATTGGAATCTTTCCTCCATTGATGACACCGGCACCGCGCCGGCGGCTTTCACGCCAGCGATGGCGTCCTGTCATGTTACAGGCACAAAAGGCCCTCGGGCGCGACAGATGATCAGACTTTGGTGCGAGATGCGACTTCATTGCGTACTAGCACGCTTCATTCACCCGCCAGCAGGCGCGCGACGTGCCGCCCGATGGCCAGGCTGCTCGTGAGGCCCGGCGACTCGATACCGAAGAGATTGACCAGCCCTTGTATGCCATGCGAATCGGGTCCGTCGATCATGAAGTCCGCCGCCGGCTCGCCTGGGCCCGAGATCTTCGGCCGCATCCCCGCATAGCCCGGAATCAGGGCACCGTCGGGCAGCGCGGGCCAGTACTTGCGCACCTCGGCATAGAAACCGTCGCCGCGCGTCGGGTCCACCACCAGGTCGCCAGGCGAGGACACCCACTGCACGTCGGGCCCGAACTTGGCTTGGCCGCCCAGGTCGATCGTGAGGTGTACGCCCAATCCGCCGGGCTCGGGCACGGGATAGACGAGGCGCCCGAACGGCGCACGCCCCGACAGAGTGAAGTAATTGCCCTTGGCAAAGTGCTCCACGGGCACCGCCGAAGGCGGCAGGCCCTCGAAGCACCGCGCCAACGCAGGGGCACCGAGACCTGCCGCATTGACCACGCTACGGCAACGCAACGCCGTGCCGTCCTCCGCGATCAGGACAACAGCCCCAGCGCCACATTCGGCGCGCGTGATGGACGATTTCAGCGCCAGCATGCCGCCTGCGTTCTCCAGATCGCCGAGCAGGCTCAGCATGAGGGCATGGCTGTCGACAATACCGGTGCTTGGCGAATGCAGCGCCGCGACGCAATGCAGCTGCGGCTCCAGCGCACCGGCCTGCTGCGCGGTCAGCATCGCCAGGTCGCCGACACCGTTCGCCGCAGCCTTGACCCGAATGGCATCGAGCTGGTCCGCCTGCCCCGGCGATGTCGCCACGATGAGCTTGCCGCAGCGTCGATGCGGCACACCGCGCTCCGCCGCATAGGCGTACAGCAACTCCTTCCCTTCAACGCAAAGCTTCGCCTTCAGCGAGCCCTGCGGGTAGTAGATGCCTGCATGAATGACTTCGCTGTTGCGCGAACTCGTGCCCGTCCCTATCGCACCTTCGGATTCGAGCACCAGCACCTCCCGCCCGGCGAGCGCCAAGGCGCGCGCCACTGCCAGCCCCACCACACCGGCGCCGATGACGGCGCAATCAATTTCTTCCATCGCGCGAGCTTAGCGCGGCCCGCGCGTGGAATCACTTTACGGAGGGCGGCGGCTCGGGATCGGTGGGTTCGTCGGGTGGTGTGCTCGGCCCTTCGTCGGGCTCGACGGGCAGATCCGGTGTGACAGGTGTCGGAAGGTCGGGATGGGTGGCCATGGTGGCGCTCCTTTCCCATTGGTTCTAGAACTCCGACATGGAAAGTTCAAACGGCCCTTGGCTGCACTTGCCGTCGGTGCGGACCGACAGCTCATGTGCCGCACGCCGGGCATGCCGCAGAACCCGACCTGTTCGGCGCGCAGTGGATCCAGAAGAAAACGCGCAACAAAAAAGCGACCTGGAAATCCAGGTCGCTTTTTGATTTGGTGGGCGGTGGAGGTTTCGAACCTCCGACCCCAGCAGTGTGAATGCTGTGCTCTACCCCTGAGCTAACCGCCCGAAACGCTGCTGTTTGCCTTCAGCGTCTTGAAAACGTATCGCGTTGTGCGAAGCCTCAGATTATGCCATAGCTTTTCAGCCGTTTTCCCGAAACAGCGTGCGACCGCCACTCGATTTGTCGAGTTGCACCAACACCGCCTCGTGCGCGGTCAGTTCGTGCTCGGCCGCCATGATCACCGGCAGCTCGAACTGGCTCAGGTCGATGGCCACCACGGTTGTACCTTGCGCGGGCTCGTTCGAGGCCACGTCGATCAGCAGCGCATCCTGACCGCGCGTGAGGTTGATGTACACGTCCGCCAGCAGCTGCGCGTCGAGCTTGGCGCCGTGGAAGGTGCGGTTGGAGCGGTCGACGCCGAAACGGTCGCACAGCGCATCCAGCGAATTGCGCTTGCCGGGGTAGACCTGCTTGGCCATGGCCAGCGTGTCGGTCACTTCGCTGACGAAGGTGCGCAGCGCCGGCAATCCGGCGCGCTCGAACTCCTTGTTGAGAAAGCCGACGTCGAAGGCCGCGTTGTGGATGATCAGCTCGGCATCGCGCAGGTATTCAACGATGTCGTTGGCCAGCGTCGCGAACTTCGGCTTGTCGCGCAGGAAGTCGGTCGTCAGGCCGTGAACCTTCAACGCGTCTTCATGGCTCTCGCGCTCGGGGTTGAAGTAGATGTGCAGGTCGTTGCCGGTGAGCTTGCGGGCGAAGAGCTCCACGCAGCCGAGCTCGATGATGCGGTCGCCGTTCTCGGCGGAAAGGCCGGTGGTTTCGGTGTCGAGGACGATCTGGCGCGACATGCGGTGGCTCTTTCAGTGATTCTCTTTGGCGTGGTTGATCGAGTACTTGGGAATCTCGATCGTCACATTTTCCTGCGCCAGGATCGACTGGCAACTCAGGCGCGACTGCGGCTCCAGGCCCCAGGCACGGTCGAGCAGGTCTTCCTCGCCCTCTTCTGCCTCATTGAGCGAATTGAAGCCCTCCCGCACGATCACGTGGCAGGTGGTGCACGCGCAGCTCATCTCGCACGCGTGCTCGATGTTGATGTCGTTGTCGAGCAGGGCCTCGCAGATCGAGGTGCCGGCCGGCGCGGTGATCTCGGCGCCTTGCGGGCAGTATTCGGGATGCGGATAGATCTTGATCGTGGGCATGTTGTTGTTCTAGAGAGATTCGACCTTGCGCCCGGCAAGCGCGCGCGCAATGCCCGCGTTCATGCGCTGGGCGGCGAAGGCCTCGGTGTCATCAGCCAGCTTCTTGGTGGCCGCGTCGATGGCGGCGGCCTCGTTACTGCCCTTGGCAGCCTCGCGCAACTGCGCCATCGATGCGTCGATGACCGCGCGTTCCTCGACGCTGAGCAGGTCGCCGTCGGCATCGAGCGCGCTCTGCGTGGCCAGCAGCATGCGGTCGGCATCGACGCGTGCTTCCACGAGTGCGCGGGCCTGCATGTCCTGCTGCGCGGTGGAAAAGCTTTCCTGCAGCATGGTCGCGATCTGGTCGTCCGACAGGCCGTACGACGGCTTGACCGCCACGCTGGCTTCAACGCCGCTGCCCTGCTCCTTCGCGCTCACGCTGAGCAGGCCGTCGGCATCGACCGTGAAGGTCACACGGATGCGCGCCGCGCCGGCCACCATCGGCGGAATGCCGCGCAGCGTGAAGCGCGCGAGGCTGCGGCAGTCGGACACGAGGTCGCGCTCGCCCTGCACCACGTGCAGCGCCAACGCGGTCTGGCCATCCTGATACGTCGTGAAGTCCTGCGCCATCGCGGTCGGAATGGTCTGGTTGCGCGGCACGATGCGCTCGACCAGCCCTCCCATGGTCTCGATGCCGAGCGACAGCGGGATCACGTCGAGCAACAGCAGCTCGCCCGCACCGTTGTTGCCGGCCAACTGGTTGGCCTGGATGGCAGCACCGAGAGCCACGACCTCGTCGGGATTCAGGTTGACCAGCGGTTCGCGGCCGAAGAAATCGGCAACGGCGCGCCGGACCTGCGGCATGCGGGTGGACCCGCCGACCAGCACGATGCCTTTCAGGTCGTCGGGCTTGAGCTTCGCGTCGCGCAGCGCCTTGCGCACGGCGGCGATGGTGCGGTCGGTGAGCGACTGGGTGGCGGTGTAGAACTGCTCGCGCGTCAGCTCGAGGCTGGCGGCTGCGCCTGCCACTTCCGCGCGGAATACGGTGGATTCCGAATCGGTCAGCGCCTCTTTCGCGGCCCGCGCGGCAACCAGCAACGCCGCCTTGTCGGCATCGCTGTCGGCGTGCAGGCCCGTCTGGGCAAGCACCAAGCCGGCCAGAGCATGGTCATAGTCGTCACCGCCGAGGGCGGAGTCGCCACCCGTGGCAATCACCTCGAAAACGCCCTGAGTGAGCCGCAGGATCGAGATATCGAATGTGCCGCCGCCCAGGTCGTAAACCGCGTAGACGCCTTCGCTCGCGTTGTCCAGTCCATATGCGATCGCCGCGGCGGTAGGCTCGCTGATCAGTCGCAGCACGTTGAGGCCGGCCAGCTGCGCGGCGTCCTTGGTCGCCTGGCGCTGGCCTTCGTCGAAATACGCCGGCACGGTGATGACGGCGCCGTAGAGCTCGTCGTCGAAGGTGTCTTCGGCGCGAAAGCGCAGCGTGGCCAGGATTTCGGCGCTGATTTCGACGGGCGACTTCTCGCCGGCCGAGGTGTGCACCTTCACCATGCCGCCATCGTCGCCGCCGATGCGGTACGACATGGCGTCACGGTTCGCGATGTCGGCGAGGCCGCGGCCCATGAGCCGCTTGACCGAGGTGATGGTGTTGGCAGGGTCCTGCGCGCGCGCGGCCGCTGCATCGAAGCCGATCTGGCGGCGATCGCCTTCAAGGTAGCGCACCGCTGAAGGCAGCAGCACGCGGCCTTTGTCGTCGGGCAGGCATTCGGCCACGCCGTTGCGCACCGCGGCGACCAGCGAATGGGTGGTGCCAAGGTCGATGCCCACGGCGATGCGGCGCTGATGCGGGTCGGGCGCCTGGCCGGGTTCGGAAATCTGAAGAAGAGCCATGCCCTTATTGTCCCAATTGATCGAATTTGGCTTCGACGTCCTGTCCGAAGCGCTCAATGAACATGAGGGCTCTCACCTGCTGCGCGGCGGCGGGGTAGTCGCCTTTTTCGTCGATCAGCCAGTCGAGGGACGAGAGTGCGCGTGCGCGAGCAGCTTCGACCTCGGCCAGCAACTTGTCGAGCGCGGCGGTGCTGTCGATGTCGTCCAGCGCCTCGCGCCACTCCATCTGCTGCATCAGGAATTCCGCCGGCATCGCCGTGTTGTTCTCGGTGTTCAGCGGCGCATCGTGCAATTCGCAGATGTAGCTGGCACGGCGGATCGGGTCCTTGAGCCGCTGGTAGGCCTCGTTGATGCGCACCGACCATTGCATGGCCACGCGCTGCGCCGCGGCGCCCTGCGCGGCAAAGCGGTCCGGGTGAACCTCGCGCTGCAGTTCTTTCCAGCGCGCGTCGAGCGCGGCGCGGTCCTGCGCGAAAGTCGCCGGGACGGCAAACAGTTGAAAGTCGGTGTCGTTCAGGTTCATCAGACTGCCTGCCGGGCCGCCCCAAAGGCGGTCTGCGCCCCCTCGGGGGGCAGTGAGGACACAAAGTACCGAACGTGGGGGCTCATATGGATCAAGAAAAAACCGCCAGCACATGACATGGTGGCGGCTGTGGTCGCGCTCAGCGACGACGCATCAAATGCGAAAGCTTTCCCCGCAACCGCAGCGATCACGCTCGTTCGGGTTGATGAACTTGAAGCCTTCGTTCAGGCCTTCGCGCACGAAGTCGAGCTGCGTACCGTCGATGTAGGCCAGGCTCTTCGGGTCGACCAGCACCTTCACGCCGTGGTCTTCGAACACCACGTCTTCAGGCGTGAACTCGTCCACGTACTCGAGCTTGTAGGCCAGGCCCGAGCAGCCCGTGGTCTTCACGCCCAGCCGCACGCCCACGCCCTTGCCTCGCTTGCCGAGGTAGCGGGTGACGTGTCGCGCAGCGGCTTCGGTCAGCGTAACGGCCATGTCAGTGGACGGCTTCGGCAGCGGACTCGGCGGTCTTGACGCCGTGCTTGGCCTTGTAGTCGCTCACGGCGGCCTTGATCGCGTCTTCGGCCAGGATGGAGCAGTGGATCTTCACGGGCGGCAGCGCCAGCTCTTCGGCGATCTGCGCGTTCTTCAGCGCAGCCGCTTCGTCGAGTGTCTTGCCCTTGACCCATTCGGTCACGAGCGACGACGAGGCAATGGCCGAGCCGCAGCCGTAGGTCTTGAAGCGTGCGTCTTCGATCACACCGGTTTCGGGGTTGACCTTGATCTGCAGCTTCATCACGTCGCCGCAGGCCGGTGCGCCGACCATGCCGGTGCCGACCGAATCGTCGCCCTTTTCGAAGGAGCCGACGTTGCGGGGATTTTCGTAGTGGTCGATGACCTTGGAAGAATATGCCATGGTGTACCTCTCAAACTTTGTTCAATCGTGGAGCCTTGGGCTGCCCTGTATCAGTGGGCCGACCACTGGATCGTGCTGATGTCGACGCCGTCCTGGAACATCTCCCACAGGGGGCTCAGCTCGCGCAGCTTGGCAACGTTGTGCTTGATGGTCGAAATGGCGTAGTCGATTTCTTCCTCGGTCGTGAAACGGCCGATGGTCATGCGCAGGCTGCTGTGGGCCAGCTCGTCGCTGCGGCCCAGGGCGCGCAGCACGTAGCTGGGCTCGAGGCTGGCCGAGGTGCAGGCCGAACCCGACGACACCGCCAGGCCCTTGATGCCCATGATCAGCGACTCGCCTTCGACGTAGTTGAAGCTCATGTTCAGGTTGTGCGGCACGCGGTGCTCGAGGTCGCCGTTGATGAACACCTGTTCGACGTCCTTCAGGCCGTCGAGCAGGCGCTTTTGCAGGCTGCGTGCATGGGCGATGTCGTCCTTCATCTCGAGCTTGGCGATGCGATAGGCCTCGCCCATGCCGACGATCTGGTGCGTGGGCAGGGTGCCCGAGCGCATGCCGCGCTCGTGGCCGCCGCCGTGCATTTGCGCCTCGAGGCGGATGCGCGGCTTGCGGCGCACGTACAACGCGCCGATGCCCTTGGGGCCGTAGGTCTTGTGCGAAGCGAGGCTCATCAGGTCGATGGGCAGCTTCGTGATGTCGATCTCGACCTTGCCGGTGGCCTGGGCCGAATCGACGTGAAAGATCACGCCCTTTTCGCGGCAGGCATTGCCGAGCGCGACCACGTCCTGGATCACGCCGATCTCGTTGTTCACGAACAGCACGCTGGCCAGGATGGTGTCGGGACGAATGGCCGCCTTGAACTTCTCGAGGTCGACGAGGCCGTTTTCCTCGACGTCGAGGTAGGTGACCTCGAAGCCCTGGCGCTCCAGTTCACGCATGGTATCGAGCACGGCCTTGTGCTCGGTCTTCAGCGTGATCAGGTGCTTGCCCTTGCCCTTGTAGAAATGGGCCGCACCCTTGAGCGCGAGATTGATCGACTCGGTCGCACCCGAGGTCCACACGATTTCGCGGGGATCTGCGTTGATCAGCTCAGCCACTTGGCCGCGCGCTTTCTCGACCGCCTCTTCAGCCTCCCAACCCCAGGCATGGCTGCGCGATGCCGGATTGCCGAAGTGTTCGCGCAACCAGGGAATCATGGCGTCGACCACACGCGGGTCGACCGGCGTGGTGGCGCCGTAATCGAGATAGATCGGGAAATGAGGAGTTACGTCCATGGCTGGCTCGTGCTGGCGGGGGGTTGTTTCTTGATCTGGGCTGCTCGTGCCGGCGCCCGGAGGCGCCGCCGGAAATCAGGTCTCAGGACTTGGCGAAGGCGTTGCCGAGGGCGAACACCGAATTCGGCGCATTCACGCGAATCGGCTTGACCACCGGCTGCGCCGAGATGGCACGCTTGACGACCGGCTTGTTCTCGATCTGCACGCCCTTGGCGATCTGGTCGTCGACCAGCTTCTGCAAGGTGACGGAATCAAGGAACTCGACCATGCGCTGGTTCAGCGAGGCCCAGAGTTCGTGCGTCATGCAGCGGCCGGCTTCGCCCAGGCAGTTTTCCTTGCCGCCGCACTGGGTGGCATCGATAGGCTCATCGACGGAAACAATGATGTCGGCCACGGTGATATCCGCAGCCTTGCGACCGAGGCTGTAGCCGCCGCCGGGGCCGCGGGTCGACTCGACCAGCTCGTGGCGGCGCAGCTTGCCGAACAGCTGCTCGAGGTACGACAGCGAAATCTGCTGCCGCTGGCTGATCGCAGCCAGCGTGACCGGACCGGTGTTCTGACGCAACGCCAGATCGATCATTGCTGTGACCGCAAAACGGCCTTTGGTAGTGAGACGCATCGCAAGCTCCTTCAAGTGCTTACCGTTGAAATGACACCGTGGCCTGGACCGCGGTGACTTCGTCTCCGCCCTGTCCGATCCCTGACGCTGGTGAACCAGCCGGTGGGAGTCGGTCCTTCATCGCGAAGTTCTTTTTTTGTTGTTGAGTATTTCGGTCAAGTATAGCAGAAGGCCCTGGACCGGGCGGGGGGGTAACCCCCCCCCGGTGGGGTGTATTAATGGGACCCGCCCACAAGGGCGGGGCGCCCAAAGGGGGCGGGTGGGGGGGTTTTTGGCCCCCCCCCCCCCCCCATGCGGGGGCCCCCCCC
>NZ_JBGLYN010000036.1:0-57771 GCF_047304045.1 Variovorax sp. Varisp85 | reverse complement strand
GGCGTTCGTCTTGGGGGTGGCGGTGGAAGCGTCGGTCATGCGGGGGCGCTGTGGAAAGGATTGGAAAAAAGAAGGCCGGCGCAGCGCGTTCAGCGCGGCCGGAACATCCTGAAGAGATTGTCGGGGCTGACTTCGAAGTAGTCGCCCGGGCCGCCGCCGCGCAGGATGGGCTGCGCTGCGGCGGTGTCGTAGATGCCGTCCTTCAGCAGGTGGCGCGCAATGTGCACGCCCACCACTTCGCCGAGCACGAGCCAGGTCTGCACGGGCACGCCGTCCGCGCCTTCGAGCTGCAGGATCTGCGTGAGCTTGCACTCGAAGGACACGGGGCTTTCGGCCACGCGCGGGACCGCGATGGTCCGCGAGGCGGCCGTGGCGAGGCCGGCGAGCTCGAACTCGTTCACCTCGGGCGGCACGGCCGCGCAGGAACGGTTCATCTGCTCGGCCAGCGGCCGGGTTGCCAGGTTCCAGCCGAACTCCCGCGTCTGGCGGATGTTATGCAGGCTGTCCTTGGCGCCGATGCTGGCGAAGCCGACGAGAGGCGGCGTGTAGTTGAAGGCGTTGAAGAAGCTGTAGGGCGCGAGGTTGAGCACGCCGTTCGCGTCCTGCGACGAGATCCAGCCGATGGGGCGCGGCCCGACCATCGCGTTGAATGGGTCGTGCGGCAGGCCGTGGCCCCTGGCGGGTTCGTAGAAATGGAAGTCGGCACTGGCCATGCAGGTCTCGATGTCGGGTGGTGGCTCAGTGGCTCAGTGGTTCAGGGCCGAGGCCTCGGCCAGCACGCCGTGCGCCACGGCCTCGGCCACCTTGATGCCGTCCACGCCGGCCGACAGGATGCCGCCCGCGTAGCTCGCGCCTTCGCCGGCCGGGTAGAGGCCGCGCACGTTGAGGCTCTGGAAATCGTCGCCGCGCGTGATGCGGATCGGCGACGAGGTGCGCGTTTCGACGCCGGTGAGCACCGCGTCGTGCGTGTCGAAGCCCTTGATCTTGCGGCCGAAGGCGGGGAAGGCCTCGCGCATGGCCTCGATGGCGTAGGCCGGCAGCGCCTTGTGCAGGTCGGTCGGCGTTACGCCGGGCTTGTACGACGGAATCACGCTGCCGAGCGCGGTCGAGGGCCGCCCGGCGATGAAGTCGCCCACCAGCTGGCCCGGCGCGCGGTAGTTGCCGCCGCCGAGCACGAAGGCGTTGCTTTCGAGTTCGCGCTGCAAGGCGATGCCCGCGAGCGCGTCGCCGGGGAAGTCTTTCGGGTCGATGCCCACCACGATGCCGGCGTTGGCATTGCGCTCGTTGCGCGAGTACTGGCTCATGCCGTTGGTGACCACGCGGCCCGGCTCGCTGGTGGCCGCCACCACGGTGCCGCCGGGGCACATGCAGAAGCTGTAGACCGAGCGGCCGTTGCTTGCATGGTGCACCAGCTTGTAGTCGGCCGCGCCGAGCAGCGGGTGGCCCGCGTGGCGGCCCCAGCGC
This sequence comes from Variovorax sp. Varisp85, assembly GCF_047304045.1. Lineage (NCBI taxonomy): Bacteria > Pseudomonadati > Pseudomonadota > Betaproteobacteria > Burkholderiales > Comamonadaceae > Variovorax > Variovorax sp. Varisp85. Next base: position 56,307 of record NZ_JBGLYN010000036.1, on the reverse strand, counting down.
GCGCGGTCGATCAGGCCTTGCGGGTGCTCGACGCGAAAGCCGATGGAGAAGGGCTTGGCCTCGATGTGCACGCCGCGCGCATGCAGCATCTCGAAGGTGTCGCGCGAGCTGTGGCCCAGCGCCATCACGACGTGGTCGGCGCGCAGTTCGCTGCTCGTGCCCGTGGTCTGGTCGAGCACGGTGAGGCCGCGAAGGTGGCCGTCTTCGATGTGCACGTCGGTCACGCGCTGCTCGAAGCGGATCTCGCCGCCCAGCGCCACGATCTGCTCGCGGATGTTCTCCACCACCTTCACCAGCTTGAAGGTGCCGATGTGCGGATGCGCGACGTAAAGAATCTCGGGCGGTGCGCCGGCCTTCACGAACTCTTCCATCACCTTGCGGCCGAGGAAGCGCGGGTCCTTGATCTGGCTGTAGAGCTTGCCGTCCGAGAAGGTGCCGGCGCCGCCTTCGCCGAACTGCACGTTCGACTCGGGGTTGAGCACGCTCTTGCGCCACAGGCCCCAGGTGTCGCGGGTGCGCTGGCGCACGGTCCTGCCGCGTTCGAGCACGATCGGTCTGAAGCCCATCTTCGCGAGCATCAGCGCCGCGAAGATGCCGCAGGGCCCGAAGCCGACCACCACCGGCCGCGCCGTGCCTTCGGCCGCATTGGCCGGCGGCGTGTAGCGCATGTCGGGCGCGCTCTGGATGTGCGGATGGCCCGCGTGCTTCGCGAGCAGCGCGGCTTCGAGCTTCGCCTCCTTCAGCTGCACGTCGCAGATGTAGACCGTGAGCAGTTCGATCTTGCGCGCGTCGAAGCTGCGCTTGTAGACGGTGTGGGAGGCGATCGCTTCGAGCGGGACGTCGAGCGTCCTGGCGATCAGTGCGGCCAGCGCGTCGGGCGCGTGGTCGAGCGGGAGTTTGAGTTCGGAGATTCTCAGCATGGCGTGGGGCTTGTGGTTATCAAGCAGGCCAGAGATTTTACTCGCCCCAGGCTTCGCGCACTTCGTGTCGCTTCGCCTACCCCCTCCCGGGGGCAGCACCAGCGGCCCGGCGAAGCCGGTTCCGCGGTGCTTCCCGAAAAGTCAGGCGGGCAGGAAGCCTTCCACCGACAAGTACCGCTCGCCGGTGTCGTAGTTGAAGCCCAGCACCACCGCATCGGGTGCCAGCGAGGGCAGCTTCTGCGCGATGGCCGCGAGCGTGGCGCCCGACGAGATGCCGACCAGCATGCCTTCCTCGACTGCGCAGCGGCGCGCCATTTCGCGCGCCGGTTCGGCGTCGACCTGCAGCACGCCGTCGAGCAGCGAGGTGTCGAGGTTCTTCGGGATGAAGCCTGCGCCGATGCCTTGAATGGGGTGCGGCGCCGGCGTGCCGCCGGAAATCACGGGCGAGGCCACTGGCTCGACCGCGAACACCTGCAGCTTGGGCCACTTCTTCTTCAGCACCTTCGCCACGCCCGTGATGTGGCCGCCCGTGCCCACGCCGGTGATCAGCACGTCGATGCCGTCGGGAAAGTCCGCCGCGATCTCCTCGGCCGTGGTGCGCACGTGCACGTCGACATTCGCGGGGTTGTTGAACTGCTGCGGCATCCACGCACCGGGCGTGCCGGCCACGATTTCCTCGGCGCGCGCGATGGAGGCTTTCATGCCCCCGGCGCGCGGCGTCAGGTCGAAGGTGGCGCCGTAGGCCAGCATCAGGCGGCGGCGCTCGACCGACATGCTGTCGGGCATCACCAGGATCAGCTTGTAACCCTTCACGGCCGCGACCATCGCCAGGCCGATGCCGGTGTTGCCCGAGGTCGGCTCGACGATGGTGCCGCCGGGTTTGAGCGCGCCGCTCTTCTCGGCGTCTTCCACCATCGACAGCGCGATGCGGTCCTTGATCGAGCCGCCGGGATTGGCGCGCTCGGATTTGACCCAGACCTGCTGTTTCGCATTGCCGAACAGGCGGTTGATGCGGATGTGCGGCGTGTTGCCGATGGTCTGGAGGATGTTCTGGGCCTTCATGGAATCTCCTTGGGTGCGAGGGGCGGATGGTCAGCGCGCATTGTGGCGCCCCCTGGGCCGGGTTGCACCCGGCCCGCGACCGTTTCAGCACGAGGGGATGGCAGGCCGTTGCGGTTCAGGCCTCCAGGGCTTCCAGCGGCCCGAAGAACTCGTAGCGAAGCTGCTGCTTCGGCACGCCGAGCGCCAGCCCGTTGGCATACACCGACTGCATGAAGGGCTTCGGTCCGAGAAAGTACAGGTCGACATCGCGGTCTTCCGGCAGCAGCCCGGCCAGCAGCTCGCGGGTGACGAAGCCGGTCGCGTGCGGCGTGTCGCTCTCGCGCGGCGCGTCGTAGACATACAGCGGCTTCACGTTCGCATGCCGCTGCGCGAGCGCGTCGACGCGCTCGCGGAAGGCGTGCGCGCCGCCGTGCCGCGCCGCATGGACGAAGTGCACCGGCCGGCCCGTGTGGGCCACCGATTCGAGCATGCTCATCGCGGGCGTGATGCCCACGCCACCCGTCACCAGCACGAGGGGGCGCGCCTGTTCGCCCGCGGGCTGCAGCACGAAGTCGCCGCACGGCGCCTGCACCTGCAGCCGCGTGCCGGTCACGGCGGCCTCGTGCAGCCAGTTCGAGGCGCGGCCGCCTTCTTCCTTCTTCACGCTGATGCGGTACCACGGCTTGCCCGGCGCGTCGGACAGCGAGTAGTTGCGTCGCACCGGCTGGCCGTCGATCTCCAGCACCAGCGTGAGGTACTGCCCCGGCGAGAACGCCAGCAGCGCGCCGCCGTCCATGGGCTCCAGGTAGAACGAGGTGATGACCTCGCTTTCGTCCTCGCGCCGGGCCACGCGGAATTCGCGCATGCCGCGCCATCCGCCGGGTTGCGCCGCGTTGGCGCTGTAGACGGCTTCCTCCGCGGCGATGAGCAGGCCCGCCAGCGATTCGTAGGCTTCGCCCCACGCGGCAATCACCTCGTCGGTCGCGGCATCGCCGAGCACCTCCTTCACGGCGCGCAGCAGGTAGTGGCCGACGATCGGGTAGTGCTCCGGCAGCACGCCCAGCGCGGCGTGCTTCTGGATGATGTGGGGCAGGGCGCCGGCGATCGCTTCGAGCCGGTCGATGTGCGCGCCATAGGCGATGACCGCGCCCGCCAGCGCGCGCGCCTGCGTGCCGGCGGCCTGGTGCGCCTCGTTGAAGAAGGCCTTCACCTGCGGATGGCCCTCGAACATGATCTTGTAGAAGTGGCTGGTGATGGCCTCGCCGTGGGCCTGGAGCGCGGGCACGGTGGACTTGACGATGGCGATGGTTTGCGGGTTCATGGTCTGGCGCTTCCTCTGTTGAGATGCCTTCGTCTTCTCACGATCCGTGCCAGCCAGAAGGTCGCTGCAAGTGCTTGACGCCATTGGGGATTTATCAGGCGTGGTCAAATTCGCAACAACTTCATCGTTGTGCTTATGACCACATTGCGTGTCGATTCGACCACCGAAGCCCCGTCGCCCGAGCCCGAAGCCGAGGCCGCCCGCTACCGATCGCTGCTCGCCGCCGCGCGCGGACTGGTCCGCTGCGATGCCGCCGCGCTGCTGCAGCTCGATGTCGACGTGCTGAAGCCCGTCGCGGTCGACGGCCTGAGCGATGAAACCCTCGGGCGCCAGTTTCCCGTCGCCGCCCATCCGCGTTTCGCGCGCCTGCTTGACAGCGAACGGGGCCTGCGTTTCGCCCACGACTGCAACCTGCCCGACCCGTACGACGGCCTCGTCGCCGGCCAGCCGGGCATCCTGCCGGTGCACGACTGCATGGGCGCGCCGCTGCGCCTGCGCGGCGCCGTCTGGGGCCTGCTGACGCTGGACGCCCTGGAGCCGCACGCCTTCGATGCCGTGGGCCCGGCGCAGATGGAGGCACTGATCGCCCTCGTCGAAACCGGCATCGAGGCCGCCCACACGATCCGCGAGATGCAGGCGCGCGCGATGCGCGAGCAGGCCGTTGCGCAGGCGCTGCGTGCGGGGCGTGGCGCGCCGCGCGAGCTGCTGGGCAGCAGCCCGGCGATGAAGCAGCTGTGCGACGAGATCGACACGGTCGCCGTGTCCGACCTCACGGTGCTGCTGCTCGGCGAAACCGGCGTCGGCAAGGACCTGGTCGCGCAGCGCCTGCACGCGCGCTCGCGCCGCAGCGAGCAGCCGCTCGTGCAGGTCAACTGCGCGGCGCTGCCCGAGTCGCTGGCCGACAGCGAACTCTTCGGCCACAAGCGCGGCGCGTTCACCGGCGCCGTGCAGGACCGCGACGGCAAGTTCGAGATCGCCGATGGCGGCACGCTCTTTCTCGACGAGGTCGGCGAACTGCCGCTGAGCGTGCAGGCCAAGCTGCTGCGCGTGCTGCAAAGCGGCGAGGTGCAGCGCCCCGGCAGCGACCGCATGCGCAAGGTCGACGTGCGCGTGATCGCGGCCACCAACCGCGACCTGCCCGCGGCGATCGCGCAGGGGCGCTTTCGCGCCGACCTGTACCACCGGCTGTCGGTCTATCCGCTCGTCGTCGCGCCGCTGCGCGAACGGGGGCGCGACGTGCTCGTTCTGGCGGGCAGCTTTCTCGAGGAGAACCAGCACCGGCTGGGCGCGCGCAACCTGCGGCTCTCGCCGGCGTCGAAGGCCGCCATGCTGGCGCACGGCTGGCCGGGCAACGTGCGCGAGCTCGAGCATGTGATCAGCCGCGCCTCGCTGCGGGCGTTCCGGGAGCAGCCGCGCGGCTCGCGCTGGACGGCCATCGAGCCGCATCACCTGGCGCTGGACAGCGCTGCCGTCGTGGGAAGCGCCACGGCAGCGCCCGTGCAGGCCCCGGCGAACGAACACGCGGGGCCTGTCATCGCTGGCGGCACGCTGCGCGAGGCGACCGAAGCCTTCCAGCGGGCCTGGCTCTCGGAACTGCTCGCCCGCCACGGCGGCCGCGTGGCCAGCGCCGCGCGCGAGGCCGGCATCGACCGCAGCAACTTCCATCGGACGTTGCGCAAGCTGGGCTTGGTGCAGGCCGGCGACGGCGAAACGCCCGGCTGACGACCGGCGCGCGGCATTGTCTGAAGGGTCATTGATGGGGCGGGCGATAATCGCGCGGTGAAGCACGCCAGACCGCCGCTGGTGCAAGCCCGAAAGGGACGACGCTGCGCCTTCGGGCAACAGCATCGGGTCGAAAGACCGCACTGGAGGAACGTCCGGACTGCACAGGACAGCGCAGGAGTTAACGACTCTCCACCGTGAGGTGAGGATCAGAGCAACAGAGACGAGCCGATTGAGTTCGGGTGAAACGGGCAATCTCTGCGCGCAGCAACACCAAGTAGGCCAGTATCGAGGTGGTTCCGCTGAGCTGGCGGGTAGGTGGCATCGAGCCGTTTGGCGACAAACGGCCCAGAGTAATGGCGGTCACGTCGAAGGCTTCGCAAGAGGCCCTCGATGCACAGAATCCGGCTTATCGGCGGGCTTCACACTTTTCTTCCCTTTTCCTTTTTCGCGCCCTCGACCGCTGAAGGCAGCGGCCGCCTTGCCGCCAGCAGGAGTTGGTAGTTACCCTTATAATAGATAGCATGCTAATTAATAGGCGGCTATCGTGAGCAAATCGAGCAACTCCTCCCCGAAGCGCGAGAACGCGCTGATGCGGCTCGGCATGTCGCTCTCGGTGCTGCAGCGCGGCTACCGCGCGTCGGCGGACAGGGCGGTGGCGCACGTCGGCGTGTCGCAAACGCTGGCCTGGCCGATCGTGATGCTCGGGCGCATGAACGGCGAAGTGCGGCAGGGCGTGCTTGCCGATGCACTGGGCATCGAGGGCCCGTCGCTGGTGCGCTCGCTCGACCAGTTGGTGGAGGCCGGTTTCGTCGAGCGCCGCGAAGATCCGGCCGACCGCCGTGCCAAGACATTGCACCTCACGCCCGCAGGCAAGGCCGCCTGCGCGCCCATCGAGGCGGCGCTGAGCCTGATGCGCAGTGAGCTGTTCGAAGGCGTGTCCGACGACGACATCGCCGTCTGCCTGCGGGTGTTCGGCGTGCTCGAGGAGCGCCTGGGGCGCCCGGCCCAGGCGCCGCAGTCGCAGCAATCGCCGCAGGAAGGGCGCAGGTAAGAAATGCCTGCGCTCCGTCTTCCGCGCTTCAGCCGCGCGGAGCTTCTCTTTTCCGGCAAGAGCTTCGCCGCCGCCATGCTGGCGATGTACCTCGCCAGCCGTGCCGGCCTGCCGCGTCCGTTCTGGGCGCTCATGACCACCTACGTCGTCGCCCATCCGCTGGCCGGCGCCGTTCGCTCGAAGGCGCTGTACCGCTTCTGCGGCACGCTCATCGGCTCCACTGCGACCGTGCTGATGGTGCCCGCGCTGTCCAACGCGCCGGAACTGCTGACGCTGGTGCTCGCGCTGTGGGTGGGGCTGTGCCTGTGCATCTCGCTGTTCGACCGCACGCCGCGCTCCTACGTGTTCATGCTCGCGGGCTACACGGCCGCGCTGATCGGCTTTCCGTCGGTGCAGACGCCGCTCGCGCTGTTCGACACCGCCGTGGCGCGCGTGGAAGAAATCGGCCTCGGCATCTTCTGCGCCACGCTGGTCCACAGCCTCGTGCTGCCCGCGGGGCTTGCGCCGACCGTGCTGGGCCTGCTCGATCGCACGCTGCTCGACGCGCGCAAGTGGCTCGGCGACCTGCTGCAGCCCGCCGGCCGCAGCAGTGACGCCGAGCCGAAGCGCCTCGACGACGACCGCCGCCGCCTCGCAGGCGACATCACGCAGCTGCGCCTGCTCTCCACCCACGTGCCCTTCGACACCACGCACCTGCGCTGGACCGCCGGCGCGATCCGCGCGATGCAGGACCGCGTTGCCGCGCTCACGCCCGCGCTCTCGGCCGTCGAAGACCGCCTGCAGGCGCTGGAGCAGGCCGAGGGGCAACTTGCACCCGACGTGGCCGCGGTGCTCGCGCAGGCCGCGCAGTGGCTGCGCGAGGAGGCCGAACCTGCCTCCGCCCACAGTGCCGAGCGCCTGCAAGCCCTGCGCCGTGCCATCGACGCATTGAACGCCGCTCCTGCAGACGCGCAGCAGCCCACTCCATGGGGCCGCGCCCTGCGCATCGGCCTCGCCGGGCGCCTCGAAGAACTCGTCGACGGCTGGACCGCCTGCGCCCGGCTGCGCCTGGACATCGACGAAGGCCTCAAGGGTGCCGCGCCGCTGCGCCGCACGGCGGCGCTCGGCAGCCGCGTGCTGCACCGTGACTACGGCATGGCGCTGCTGTCGGCGCTCGCGGCCGTCATCGCCATCTGCCTGTGCGGCGCGTTCTGGATCGTCACCGGCTGGCCCATGGGTTCGGCGGCCACCATGATGGCCGCCGTCTTCTGCTGCTTCTTCGCCACCATGGACGACCCCGTGCCGGCGATCCACGGCTTTCTCAAGTGGACGCTGTGGTCCATCCCGATCTCGGCGCTCTATGTGCTGGTGCTCATGCCCACGGTGCAGGACTTCGGCATGCTGGTCGTCATCTGCGCGCCGCTCTTCTTGCTGCTGGGCTTCTACCTGCCGCGTCCGACGCATTTCATGCCCGCGATGGCGCTGATCTTCGGCGTGGCCGGCACGCTCGCGCTGCACGACACCGCCAGCTCCGACCTCGTGAGCTTCATCAACAGCATGATCGGCCAGATCGTCGGCGTGCTGGTCGCGGCGCGCGTCACGCGGCTGGTGCGTTCGGTGGGCGCCGACTGGAGCGCGCGCCGCATCCAGCGCGCCACCTGGCGCGAGCTCGGCGACATGGCCGCTTCGCCGCAGCCGCAGTACGCGCAGAGCGATGCGTATGCCGTGCGCATGCTCGACCGCATCGGCCTGCTCGCGCCGCGCATCGCGCAGGCGGGCGGCACCGTCGAAGGCGTGGCCGCCAACGACGCGCTGCGCGACCTGCGCATGGGCGCCGACATCGCCGTGCTGCAGCGCGTGCGCGCCCAGCTGCCGCTGGCCAGCTCGGCCGCGCTGCTGGGCGGCATCTCGCGCTTCTTCCGCCAGCGCGCCGAAGGCCGCACGAATCCGCGCCCGCTCGACCTGCTGCCGCAGATCGACGAAGCACTCGGTGCCGTGCTTGCCGCGCGCGGCACCGCTTCTTCCGCCGCATCGCGCTCGGCCGTCACCGCACTGGTCGGCCTGCGCCGCAATCTCTTTCCCGATGCGCCGCCCAGGCTGGCGGGCGCAGCGCTCTCCCAAGGAGCTTCCGCATGATCGGTGAAGCCAGTTTCTACGGCCTCTACGTGCCCTGGATCATGGTGCTGGCCCTCGGCGCGCTGCTCGCGCTGTGGGGCGTACGCCGACTGCTCGCGGCCACCGGCGCCTACCGCTGGGTGTGGCACCCCGCGCTGTTCGACATGGCGCTGTACCTGCTGCTGCTCTATGCACTGAGCCGCCTCACTTCCTACCTTCAATGACGACGAGATTCCGATGACAGTCCCCCGTTCCTCCGCAGACAACCCACGGGCCCGGCGCCTCGGGCGCGTTCTTCTCACCGTGGCCGTGGTGGCCGCCGCCGCGTGGGCCGGCCTGCGCCTGTGGGACCACTACGAACTTGCGCCGTGGACGCGCGACGGCCGCGTGCGCGCCAACGTCGTGCAGATCGCACCCGACGTGTCGGGCCTCGTCACAGCAGTACCGATCCGCGACAACCAGCCGGTCGCCGCCGGCACGCTGCTGTTCGAGGTGGACCGCGCCCGCTACGACCTCGCCGTGCGCCAGGCCCAGGCAGCGCTCGCCGCGCAGCGCGCCATGAGCGCCCAGGTGCAGCGCGAGAACGCGCGCAACGCGGGCCTCGACGACCTGGTGTCGAAGGAGTCGCGCGAGCAGACCCGTTCGCGTGTCGAGCAGATGCAGGCCGCCGTCGCGCAGGCCGAGGTGGCGCTCGACTCGGCCCGCCTCAACCTGCAGCGCGCCCAGGTGCGCGCGCCGGCCGACGGCCTCGTCACCAACCTCGACCTGCGCCAGGGCAGCTACGCCGCGGCGGGCCGCCCGGTGCTCGCGCTGGTCGATGCGCAGTCGTTCTATGTCGAAGGCTATTTCGAGGAAACCAAGCTGCCGCGCATCCATCTCGGCGACCGCGTGCGCGTCACCCCGATGGGCGGCGGCGCGGTGCTCGAGGGCGCGGTCGACAGCGTGGCCGCCGGCATTGCCGACCGCGACCGCTCCACCAGCGCCAACCTGCTGCCCAGCGTGAACCCGACCTTCAACTGGGTGCGGCTCGCGCAGCGCATTCCGGTGCGCATCAAGCTCGATCCGCTGCCGCAGGGCGCACGCCTCGTCGCGGGCCAGACGGTCACGGTGCAGGTGCTGGGGAACAAGCCGGCGCACAGCGCCGTGGCACCGGCAGCCGCGCCGCAGAAGGGGTGAACGCCGTGAGCCGCTTCGCATTTCGCCTTGCATCGCTGGCCGTCGCCGCCGGGCTCGCGGCCTGCGCGGCGGTCGGTCCCGACTACCGCCAGCCGCCCGAGGCGCTGGCCAGCCAGGGCGCCGCCGCGCGGCCCTTTGCCGAGGCGTCCGCCAACGCCGCGCCGCTGCCCGCCCACTGGTGGCGCCTGTACCACGACCCGTTGCTCGACAGGCTGGTCGAACAGGCCCTCGCGCACAACACCGACCTGCGCCAGGCCGTCGCCAACCTCGAGCGCGAACGCGCCATCGAAGACGAAGTGGCCGACGCCAGGTACCCGACCATCGGCGTGAACGGCGGCCCTTCGTTCGGCCATGTGTCGGGGCTGTCGCTGCTGCAGAAGGGCTACGAGCCGCCGAGCACCTTCAACTACAGCGCGGGCGCTTCGCTGTCGTACCAGGTCGACCTGTTCGGCCAGATCCGCCGGGGCATCGAGGCTTCGCAGGCCAACACCCAAGCCGCCGAAGCCGCGCTCGACCTCGTGCGCGTGAACGTCGCGGCCGGCACTGCGCGCGCCTACGCCGAGGCCTGCGCTACCGGCCTTCGCCTGCAGATCGCACAGAAGTCTGTCGCCTTGCAGCAGGACGCCGTGAACGTCACCGACCGCCTGCAACGTGCAGGCCGCGCCGGTGCCATCGACGCAGGTCGCGCGCGTGCGCAGCTGCAGCAGCTCAACGCCGCACTGCCGCCGCTGAAGGCCGAACGCCAGGGCGCGCTTTATCGTCTCGCCACCTTGACCGGCGCAGTGCCGCAGGACTTCCCGCGCCAAGTGGCCGACTGCACCATGCCGCCGCGCGTGGCCGGCACGCTGCCGGTCGGCGACGGTGCCGCGCTGTTGCGCCGCCGCCCCGACATCCGCCAGGCCGAGCGCGGCCTTGCCGCATCGACCGCGCGCATCGGCGTGGCCACGGCCGAGCTCTATCCCAAAGTCACGCTGGGCCTTTCAGGCTCCTCCGCCGGCCATGCCGACGACTTCGGCCGCAAGGACACCTTCGCCTGGAGCCTCGGCCCGCTGATCTCGTGGACCATTCCCAATACGGGCGTCGCACAGTCCCGCATCGCCCAGGCCGAGGCCGGCACGCGCGCGGCGCTCGCCAAGTTCGACGGCACCGTGCTCACCGCGCTGCGCGAAACCGAGACCGCACTCGGCACCTACGCGCGTGAACTCGATCGCCACGCCGCGCTGCAAGCCTCGCGCGACGAAAGCGCGAAGGTCGCCGCGCAGGCGCGCCAGCTCTACCAGAACGGCCGCACCGGCTACCTCGATTCGCTCGACGCCGAACGCTCGCTGGCTGCCAGCGAAGCCGCCCTCGCGGCCAGCGAGGCGCAGCTGGCCGACGATCAGGTCGTGCTGTTCATGGCACTCGGCGGCGGCTGGGAACCCGACGACGCGCACCTTGCGCAGGGTGCCGCGCCGGCCACCGCGAAGCAGTGACCACGGCCCTCAGCGTGCGAACAGCCAGCCGCCCTTGGGCTGGCGTACCAGCTCGTGGCGCTTGATGGCGCGTTCCTCACCGTCGTCGCCCACGTAGACCACCTCGAAGCGCAGCAGCTTCGGCGTGACCATCTTCCAGTTCTGGATGCGCTTGACCGTCACGCAGGCGGTCTTGTCGTGGTACTGCATCTCCGACATCGGGCCGCCCTGGAAGCCCGTGGTGTCGAACAGGCGGCCGGGCGCGGCGAAGGGGTTGAGCACCGCGCCATTGCGCGCGGTGATGCAGCCTTCGGTCCGCACGAAGGACTCGATGGTCGGCGAGGCGCTGCGCACCACCTTTCCCACAGCCGGGCTGGGGGGCTTGACGCCGATGGCATCGCGGATGCGCTCGACCTGCTCCTCGGTGATGGGCGCGAGGCCGTCCTTCGAGACGACGGCCGGCGGCGGCGCTGGGGGCGCGGACGGCGGTGACGGCGTGAGAAGCGTGCAGCCCGCCACCAGTGCCAGCGGCACGGTGCAGGCCAGGGCGGTGCTCGGTGTTCCGAACTTCATTGGCTCAGTCTCCCTGTCGGCGGCCCATCGGGGCCACGGCTGAAAATTGCGGGCCGTGAACATGCGGTGCATCGTTTTCAGAAGCGTTCGTGGGGTGCGAGATAGCGCCACTGGCCAGGCTGCAGCCCCGCCAGCGGCACGCGGCCGATGCGGATGCGCCGCATCGCAAGAATGCGCAGGCCCACGCCGTCGCAGATGTTGGCGATCTGCCCCGGCCGCGCGCCCTTGAGCGCGAAGCGCAGGCCCGTTTGCTCGTCGCTCTGGCGGCCGATGCTCACGCGCGCGGGCGAGCGCTCCAGCCGCGCCAGCACCTCCGGGCTCACCGGGCCGGCCACGTCCACCATCACCTCATGCTCGAGGATGCCCGCGTCTTCCTGCAGCTTGCGTTCGATGCGGAATTCCTGCGTGTAAGCGACCAGCCCGCTGGCGCCGGTCTCGAGCGGCGTCATGCAGTGCTGCGCCTTCGCATGCGCCGGCAGAAAACGCAGTCCGGCGCGCTCGGGCTCGTGATGATTCGCAGCCACCAGCAGGCGGTGCGCGGTGTCGGTGACCATGCCCGCAGGCTTGTACAGCAGCAATGTGACGGGCAGCACGGGCTCGGGCTTCGCGCCGGCCTCGATCTCGACCTGCTGGTGCGGCAGCACGCGCGACTGCGGCAGCATCTGCGGCACGCCGTCCACGCGCACCGCGCCGTTCTCTATCAGCAGCTCGGCTTCGCGCCGCGACACACCGGCCAGCGCCGCCACGCGTTTGGCGAGGCGGATGCCCTCGTCCTCACCCGGAGAGTTCCTGTTGCTGTTGTTCATCGAGCCACCGCCAATTGCCGGATGCGAGCCACGTGCGCGGCCAGCGAGCGGGCCGCCACCGGCCACATGCGTTCGGGTACGTCGTCGTAGGCCAGCGGCAGCCATTGCTCGGGGGTGCCTTCGGGCAGCTTCTGCATGGCGGCTGCGATCCTGGCCTCGCGCTTGAGCCGGTGCGCTTTCAGCATGCCGATGGCGGTGCGGGCAAAGCCGATCACGTAGCCGTGCGCGGGCAGGATGAAGCCGATGCCGCCGGCCGCGCAGGCCGCATCGAGCGTGTCGAGCGAATCGAGGTATGCCGTCATGTCGCCATCGGGCGGATCGACCACTGTGGTGCTGCCGTTGAGGATGTGGTCGCCGGAGAACAGCAGCCCGTCTTCTTCCAGCACCAGGCACAGGTGGTTGGCCGCGTGGCCGGGCGTGTGGATCACGCGCAGCGTGTGGGCGATGGGCTCGCCTTCGGCCGTTGTGCCCGACAGCACGAGCCGCTCGCCATCGGCCAGTTCGCGCTCGGGCGTGAAGCGTGCGCTGGCGCGAGCTGTCGGCTTCGAGGCCAGGCCGAGGATCGGCGGCCTGCCGCTCTTGCACAGCGCCTGCAGCGGCGCTGCGCCCGGCGAGTGGTCGGCATGCGAGTGCGTGCAGACGATCATGCGGATGTCGCCCTGCGTGGCGCCCCACAGCCGGCCGATGTGGCCGGCGTCGTCCGGGCCCGGATCGATCACGATGTAGCCCGTGGCCGCGTCGCCCACGATGTAGCTGTTGGTGCCCGGGCCGGTCATCGCGCCCGGGTTGGGCGCGGTGAAGCGCATCACGTTCTTCAGCAGCGGCACCGGGCGTTCGCTCTGCCAGTCGAGCACGTGCACGGCCTGCCCGTCGGGGCACACCAGCGCGAGCTCGCCGAACGGCGATTCGTGCTCCATGTAGCGCGCGTCTTCGCCCTTGAGCAGGCCGGCGCGCGGGCAGCTGGTCCACAGCGGGGTCTCGCCGGCGCAGGCCGTGAGCAGGGCGTCCACGGTGGCATACGCGGCCATGCGCTGCAGCGTGCGCACGGTCGGGAAGATCATGAAGAAGCTGCCTGCCGCATGGCGCGCGAGCGCATCGGCTGGGCGCACCCAGCAGGGCTCGAACTGTTCGCTCTCGTCGGCTGCGGGCTCCTGGCCTTCGGGCATGCGCGCCACCAGGAAGGGCACATCGAAGCGCCTGGGCAGGTCGCGGTCGGTGATCCAGTGCGCGAAGGTGAACACCCGGTCTGCATCGAGCGTCAGCCCGCGTGCCGCGCATTGGTCGGCAAAGGCTGTGCCCGCCGTGTTGCCGCGGTCCATGGCGGCGATGTCCTCGGCGTTAGCGGGACGCCCGTCGGCATGGTGCGCGAGCAGCACGCCCAGTTCCTCGAAAGCCTCGCGGATGGCCGCGATGGCCTGCGTGCGCTGCAGGCCGCTTTGCGTCGACCGCTGCGCGGCGATGCGCTGGGCCGCTTCGTCGGCGGCGTCGATCTGGCCGCCGGGAAATACATAGGCACCGGGCGCGAAACTGGCGGTGGCCGAGCGGCGGGTCATGAGCACTTCGATGCCGGCGGCGCTGTCGCGCAGCAGCAGCACGGTGGCGGCCGCGCGCGGGCGCGCGGGCTCTCGTGGGGTGTGTAGTTGTTGGGTGGAACGGACCATGGGGCGATTATGGAGAGCAGGCACGCGGCGTGCATGCCGCGCATAAGCTCATATGGAATCGGGCATCAGCGGCGCGCCACAATGCGCGCTTGCACCGCTTGCCTCGCAGAAAGACAGTCATGTTTCATTCTCCCTTCTCTCGAATTGCCCGCCGCGCACTGCTGCTGGCCGCTGCCTCGCTCGTTGCGCCCGCCGCCTTCTCCCAGCCGGACTGGCCGCAGCAACCCGTCACGCTGATCATGGGCTTTCCGGCCGGCTCGGGCGTCGACGTGGTGGCCCGCGTCATCCAGGAGCCGCTGTCGAAGCAGCTCGGCAAGCCCGTCGTCATCGACTACAAGTCGGGCGCCGCCGGCAACATCGCCAGCGAGTACGTGGCCCACGCCAGGCCCGATGGCTACACGCTTTCCTTCGGCACCGCAGCCACGCACGGCAGCAATGCCGCGCTCTACAAGAAACTGCCCTTCGACGTGGAGGCCGACTTCGTGCCGGTGGCGCCGGTGCTCGACGTTTCGAACGTGCTCACCATCAATCCCGACGTGATCAACGTGCGGACCTTGAAGGAATTCGTCGAGCTGGTCAAGGCAAATCCCGGCAAGTACAACTATGCGTCTACAGGCAACGGCGCGGGCACGCACATGGCCTTTGCCGAATTCAATTCGCGCCTCGGCCTGAACATGGTGCACGTGCCCTACAAGGGCGGTCCCGAGGCGATCACATCGGTGGTGCGCGGCGAGACCTGCTGCATCATGAACCAGGTGCAGACCGTGCTGCCGCACTACAAGGCCGGCAAGGTGCGCCTGCTGGGCGTAACCACCGCCGCCGCGGTGCCGGCCGTGAAAGAAGTGCCCACCATCGCCTCGAGCGGCCTGCCGGGCACCAAGGGCTTCGACAGCTCGATCTGGTTCGGCATCTTCGCGCCCAAGGGCACCGACCCGCAGATCGTCGACAAGCTCAACGCGGCCGTGAAGGCGGTGCTGGAGACCCCCGAGATCCGCGAGCGCTTCGAGAGCCAGGGCAACACCGTGCGCATCGAGTCGCCGGCACAGTTCAAGAAGACCGTGCACGACAACCGCGTGAAGTGGGCGGAGGTTGCGAAGGCCGCGAACATCAGCATCGACTGAGGCTGGCGTTCAGAGCGTCTTCGTCAGCGTCAGGATGAAGCGCGCCTTGTTGGGCGAGTAGGTCGTCTGGCCGAAGGGGCCGAAGCCCAGGTCGATGCCCGGGTTCGCGACCGCGACATAGGAGCTCTTCTTGTTGGCGCCTTGCACCGAACCGGTCAGCGACAGGCCGTTGCCGAAGTCGTAGCTCGCGCCCACGTTGTAGTCGACGTAGCTCTTGTAGCCCAGGCTGCGGATGTCGCTGGACATGTTCGTGTAGCCGACGGCCGCCTTCAGCGTGACCTTGGGCACGATCTCCTTGCTGTACGACAGGTTCAGGTAGCCGGTGTTGGTGCCCTTCAGGCCCGAGCCGGCCTTGTTGCCTGCGTAGCCGAAATAGTCCTTGGAGACTGTGTGCGAGTACTTGGCGGTGAAGGAGCCGAGGCTTTCATTGGCGTAGGTGCCCGCGACGTACAGCTCGGTGGTGTTGCCCGAGGAGTTGCCCGGGTAGATGTAGGAGAGCGCACCCACGTCCATGTCCAGCGGGCCGGCCTTGAACTTGTAGCCGCCGTACACGTCCATCTCGATGCTGTTGCCCTTGAGCCAGTTGACGCTGGAATTCCAGTTGCCGACGTAGAAGCCGCTGTCGCCGAAGGCGTAGTCCAGGCCGCCCTGGATGGCGGGCTTGAAGCCCTTGGTCTTGGCGTAGTCGTTCTTGCCGATCATGTCCTGGTCCTGCCCGCGGAACTTGTAGTTCGTGGTGAGCGCCACGTTGCCCGTGAGTTGCGCGCTCGCGAGCATCGGCAGGGCGGAAAAGGTGGGAAGAACGAGCATCGGCAGGGCGATGCGGAGAAGTTTTTTCATCGAAGAATTCGCTGACGGATGGAGGAGCCGGCAGCGTATGGGCGGGCGTCTAAACACCGCGTAAAAACCGCAGCGCGCGGCGCAAAAGTTTCGTCCCGGGCATCGTCATCGCGACCACGCCCGCCACCACGCAGGCCAGCCCGATCCACGCCGTGGGCGCCAGCCTCTCGCCCAGGAACGTCGTGCCGATCAGCACGCCGATGGGCACGCGCAGATAGGCCTGCGCGGCGGTGGACATCGGCCCCAGCGTCTTGATGAGCCGGAAGTAGATCGTGAAGGCCAGCGCCGTGGAGAGCACCGCGAGCGCGAGCACCGCCGCCATCGACGCGGCCGACGGCGAGAGCGTCCACGGCCTGTCGATGACGATGCTCGCGGGCAGCAGCATCGCCGCGCCGCTGACGAGCGAACCAGCGGCTGGCACCATCGGGTCCAACCCCTTGAACACGCGCCCGAACATCGCGGCGCAGCCGTAGCAGACGGCGGCCGCCACCAGCGCAAGCTGCGCGAGCAGCGAATGCCCGAGCCCGTTCAGCGCCTCGAAGCCCACGATCAGGCAGATGCCCGCCAGCCCCGCGCTCACGCCGAACAGGCGGCGCAGCGTGGGCTTGTCGGAGCCGCCGAGGCCCAGCCCCAGCAGGAAGATGAAGATCGGCGAGGTCGAGTTGAGGATGGTCGCCAGGCCGGCATCGACGCTGCGCTCGGCCCAGGCGATGAGCGTGAAGGGCAGCACGCTGTTCAGGCAGGCCTGCAGTGCGAAGCGGCGCCACGCAGTGGCGTCCTTCGGCAGTTTCACGCCGCGCATGTGCAGCACCGCGAGCAGCAGCGCTCCGGCGATCAGCGTGCGCGCCGCGATAAGCGTAACGGGCGGGATCGTCGCCACGCCGATCTTGATGAAGGTGTACGAGGCGCCCCAGCAGGTGGCGAGCACCGCGAGCAGCGCCCATTCGAAGGCCAGGTTGGCGCGGGGCTTGTCGATGGAGGAGGGTGTGGATGCGTGCATGGTGCGCCGATCATTCCCCGACCGGCGCGGCCACACTTCGGCCGCGAGCGAAGCGTGGATGCCTCAGTGGTCGTGCGCGTGCGGCTTGCTGCCCTTGTTGCCGCTGCTGGTGCCGCCGCCGTTCAGCAGCGTCGCAAGGTCCACTTCCTGCTCGGCCGCAGCGCCCGCGATCACGCGCTGCTCCAGCTCGTCCAGATGCTCCAGCGCTACCGCCAGCGCCTTGTCGAGCGATTTGCCCGTGGCCAGCGCCTCGATGATCTGCTCATGCTCGCGCGGCGCGCAGCTCGCGGCCTCGGCGGAGTCGTAGAGTGCCTTGTAGAGCTCGGTGTTCGAGATCAGCCGCCGGATGTACGACAGCAGCTCCTCGCTGTCCGCCATCTGCGCCAGCAGCAGGTGGAAGTCGCCCGCCAGCCGGACCGCGTCCTCGCGCCGGCCTTCCTTGAAGGCCTTCTGCTCCGCCTGCACGTGCTTGCGCAGCGTGGCCACCTGCTCGCGTGAGAGATTGCCGAAGAGCGTGGTCACCAGCCCCGCCTCCACGATGCGGCGCGCGCGGTAGATGCCGCGCATGTCGTCGATGGAGGGGTTGGGCACGAAGGCGCCCCGGTTGTGCTCCAGCACCAGCCGCTTTTCCGAGCCCAGCCGCGCCAGCGCCTTGCGCACTGCGCCGCGCGTGCAGCCCAGCGCTTCGGCCAGCGCGCGCTCGCGCAAGGGCGTGCCGGGGCGCAGCTTGCCGCTCAGCAAGGCCTTGGAGACCGCGCCGTAGACGCGTTCGTCCACGTTCGGATCGTCGGCTTCGGTGGGCTCGGGGGAAGGGGCTGTCGCTGGGGACTTGCGTGCGGCGGAGGGCATAGGCAACCGGATTATTGCCTGCGGACCGCACCCTCAGGGAAAGCCCCCGGATTGACTCGGCCCCGTGCACTCCGTACCATCCGCTTCCGTTTGGTTAACCAAATAAAAATGTATGGTTAACCAAAATTCCAGAAAATCACAACCCGAGACAAGAATCGAGGCTCCCATGAAATCCGCCAAATGGCTTGCCGCGCTGCCGGTCGCCGCCTTCTTCAGCGGGGGATGGCTGTCCTCCGTCGCTCCCACCTTCGTGCTCGGCATGCCCTTCCTGATGGTGTGGAATGTCAGCTGGCTGGTGCTGACCTCGCTGATCATGGTGGTCATCGACCGCGCCGAAGGCGACATCGATGCGCCTTCTTCCTCCACCGGAGGCGCGCGATGAACGCGGCACTCGGCGTCATCGCCCTGTTCGTCATCGGCGCGCTGGGCCTCGCCGTGCTCGCGCGGCGCGGGCGCACCATGAGCCTGGAGCAATGGGCGATCGGCGGGCGCGGGCTGGGCGCCATCATGGTGTTCCTGCTGATGGCGGGCGAGTCGTTCTCCACCTTCACCTTCCTGGGCGCGAGCGGCTGGTCTTACAGCAAGGGCACGCCGGCCTTCTACATCCTGGCCTACGGCGGGCTGGCCTATCTCATGGCCTTCTGGATGCTGCCGGCCATCTGGCGCTACGCCACCGCGCACAAGCTGGTGTCGTTTTCGGACTTCTTCGCGCACAAGTACGACAGCCGTGCGCTGGGCGTGCTGGTGTCCATCGTGGCGCTCATGGGCATGGTCGCGCTGCTCACCATCCAGCTGCGCGGGCTCGGCATCATCGTATCGGAGGCCTCGTACGGCTCCATCGCGCCGCAGGTGGCGATCTGGATCGGCACGCTGGTCATGGTCAGCTACATCCTGTTCTCCGGCATCCACGGCTCGGCCAGCATCGCCATCGTGAAGGACATCCTCATCCTCGCGCTTGCCGTGTTCCTCGGCATCTACCTGCCGTGGCACTACTACGGCGGCGTCGCGCCGATGTTCACCGCCATCCAAGCCGCCAACCCCGGCTTCTTCGAGTTCCCGAAGGAAGGGCTGAACCTCACCTGGTACAACTCGACCATCCTGCTGACGGCGCTGGGCTATTACCTCTACCCCTTCAACCTCACCTCGGTGTACGCCGCCAAGAGCGCGAGCGCGGTGCGCCGCAACACCATCCTGATGCCGCTGTACCAGGTGGTCATCGCCTTCCTGTTCCTCGTGGGCTTCGCGGCCATCCTGCAGGTGCCGGGGCTCAAGGGCTCCGACGTCGACCTGGCCCTCTTCGGCCTGGTGAAGCACACCTTCGACCCCTGGTTCGTCGGCGTGATCGGCGGCACCGGCGTGCTCACCGCGCTCGTGCCGGGCTCGATGATTTTGCTCACCGCATCCACCGTGATCGGCAAGAACGTCTACAAGGAAGGCTTCGCGCCCAACGCCACCGACAGGCAGGTGTCGCGCGTGGCGCGCGGCGTGCTGCCGGTGTTCGCACTGGTGGCGGTTTACTTTGTGCTGCGCGGCGGCACCACCATCGTGTCGGTGGCCATCTTCGCTTCGAGCCTGCTCACGCAGCTGCTGCCCTCGCTGCTCTTTAGCCTCATGAAGAAGCCCTTCGGCAACAGGCACGCCGCCTTCGCCGGCATCCTGGCGGGCGGTGCGGTGCTCGGCTTCATGATGACCACCGGCTCCAACCTGGGTACGCTGTTCCCGGCCGCGCCGGTCGTGTTCAAGTCGCTCAACACCGGGCTCGTGGCGCTGGCGACGAATGCGCTGGTGTTCGTCGTGGTGGCGCTGCTCACCCCGAACACGACCCGCCGCGCCATCGCAGCCCAGCCGGCCTGATGCCCAGACCAAGATAGAGAAACGGACCGCCCCGCATGCCATCGCTCCTGATCCGCAACGTGCGCCCCATGGGCGCCTCCCCCGTCGACGTGCTGGTGCAGGACGACCGCATCGCCGTGCTCGGCGCGGGGCTTGCCGCTCCGGCCGGTGCCACCGTCGAGGAAGGCCACGGCGCCTTGCTGCTGCCCGGCCTCGTCGAAGGCCACACGCATCTCGACAAGACCATGTGGGGCATGGACTGGTATCGCAACGAAGTCGGCGTGAACCTCATCGACAAGATCGAGAACGAGCGCGCCTTTCGCCATGCCAGCGGGCATGACGCGGCCGCGCAGTCGCTGGTGCTGGCCAAGGCCTTTCTTGCGCTCGGCACCACGCGGCTGCGCACGCACGTCGACGTCGATACCCAGGCCGGCCTGCGCCATCTCGAAGGCACCATCCGCACGCGCGAGGCGCTGCGCGAGCTGCAGCAGATCCAGATCGTCGCCTTCCCGCAGTCGGGCCTGCTGGGCCGGCCGGGCACGGCCGAGCTGCTCGACCAGTCGCTGGCGCTGGGCGCCGACGTGCTCGGCGGCCTCGACCCCTGCGCCATCGACGGCGACCCGGTGAAGTCGCTCGACGTGCTCTTCGGCATCGCCCACAAGCATCGGCGCCCCATCGACATCCATCTGCACGAGCCCGGTGCCATGGGCGCCTTCTCGCTCGACCTGATCCTGCAGCGCACAGAGGCGCTGGGCATGCAGGGCAAGGTGGCCATCAGCCATGGCTTCTGCCTGGGCGACGTGAGCGAACGCGAGCGCGAGGCATTGCTGGCGCGCATGGCGAAGCTCGGCGTGGTGCTCATCACCAGCGCGCCGCCTTCGCGCACCGTGCCGCCCCTCATGGCCTGCAGGCAGGCCGGCGTGACCGTGCTCGGCGGCAACGACGGCATCCGCGACACCTGGTCGCCTTATGGCAACCCCGACATGCTGGAGCGCGCCATGATCATCGGCCTGCGCTACAACCTGCGCCGCGACGACGAGATCGCGGTGGCGCTCGATACCGTCACCCACTCGGGCGCGCGCGGCTGCGGCTTCGAGGCCTACGGGCTCGAGGCGGGCTGCCGCGCCGACCTCGTGCTGGTCGATGCGCAGACCGTCGCGCACGCCGTCGTCTCGCGGCCCGTGCGCAAGCTGGTGGTGGCGGGCGGCTGCATCGTGGCGCGCAACGGCGTGCTGCAGGCGGATGTGGCGTCTCTGTGAGGGCAGGGCGCAGTCGTGACGGAGGCATCGCCTTCGCGATCGTCATCGTGCTGGTGGCGCTGAACCTGCGCGCCTTTCTCACGTCCAGCAGCCCGCTGCTCGAACCCATTCGCCTTGCAACCGGCATCGGCTTCCATGCGGTGGCGCTGCTCACCGTGCTGCCGATGTTCGCCATGGGCGCCACTTCGCTTTTCGGCGCGGCGGTCGGCCAGCGGGTTGGCGCGCGCGGCGGGGTCGCGCTCGGGCTTGCCATCATCGCCTTGGCCTGCGCGAGCCGATACGCGGCCGGCGGTGCAGCCGCGCTGCTGTGGAGCGCTGCGCTCGCCGGCGCCGGCGTCGGCCTGGTCCAGGCGCTGATGCCCGGCGTGGTGAAGCAGGCCTACCCGACGCGCATCGGCGTCATGACGGGGCTGTACTCCGCCGCCATCATGGGCGGCGGCGGCCTCGGCGCCATGGCCAGCCCGTGGGTGGCGCATGCATTCGGCGGCGCGCAGCCCGACTGGCACGCGGGCCTGTCGATCTGGGCGCTGCTTGCCGTCTTCGCACTGCTGTACTGGCTCAACATGCGGCGCATGGAATTCACCGCCGATGCGCCAAGGCAAAGCCTCTCGTGGCTGCGCTGCTTCGCAAGCCGCCGCGCGTGGCTGCTGGCCGCGTGCTTCGGCCTCATCAACGGCGGCTACACCAGCCTCGTCGCCTGGCTTCCGCACTTCTATGCACAACAAGGATGGACCGCGCAGCAGGGCGGATCGGTGCTCGCGCTGATGACCGCCGCGCAGGTGGTTTCAGCACTCGCGATGCCAGCCATCGCCCGCAGTCGCGGCCGTGATCTGCGCCCCTGGCTGGTGCTCACGCTCGTTGCGCAGCTCGCCGGCTTCTGCGCGCTGACCTTCGACGCACCCGTGCCGGCAGTCGCCATCGCCGTCGTGCTGGGCTTCGGCCTCGGCGGCGCGTTCTCGCTGTGCATGGTGCTCGCCCTCGACCACCTGCCCGACCCCGCACAGGCCGGCGCCCTCGCCGGCTTCATGCAGGGCGTGGGCTTCATGATCGCGGCGCTCGCGCCCTTCGTCACCGGCTGGGTGCGCGAGCACACCGGCGGCTTTACGCTCGCGTGGGCCTACCTTGCCGCCGTCGTGGTCGCGCTGCTGCCGCTCGTGCTGTGCTTCGACCCGCGCCGCTATGCAGCGGCCACGGCAGGCCTGTTCGATTCGCGCGCGCCGCAGACTGATGCACCATCTCTCTCCGCGCTCGAAGGCGCAGCCACCAGAAAGGTCTGAGCACCATGTACCAGGAACACTTCATGCAAAGGGCGTTGGCCCTTTCTGCCCAAGCCCTGCAGGAGCCCGGCACCGAGCCCTTCGGTGCCGTCGTCGTGAAAGACGGCGTGATCGTCGGCGAAGGCTTCAACCACTCCGTCGCCCACCACGACCCCACCTCGCACGGCGAAGTCGAAGCCATCCGCGATGCATGCCGCAAGCTCGGTACCGTGAACCTGTCGGGCAGCGAACTCTACACCTCGTGCGAACCCTGCGCGATGTGCGTGGCGGCAATGCACATTGCGGGCATTGCGAAGTTGTACTACGCGGCTTCGCTTGCGCAGTCGGGCGAGGCGTTCGACGGGGTGACCGTGGCGGCTCGACATCCGATCGATGTGGATGTGTTGCGGGCCGAGGCTGGTGCGACGCTTGCACAACGCAGCTTGCCCGCCGAGCAGAAGATGGACCGCGAGGCGGTGCAGATTCTTTGCGACTGGGCTGCGGCGCGCAAAGGAGCGTGAGCTTCAACTGATCGCAGTCGGATCAGCGAGGTGTCTGCGGCGTGTGGAGTGGGTCGCCCAGCTGGCAGGTGCATTCATGCGGGCAAGCCGGCAGGAAGTCGAGCTGCACGCCAAGAACCCGCTGGTCTGTGGCAGGTCCGCCCGAGAGAGACTCGGGGTCGGCGACATAGCTGCTCCTGGGAAGAGCGATCTTGGCGCTGAAGCGCAGTTCTTCTCGAAGAACGCGAGCCACGTTGCGTGCCCGCTCCAGGCCCAGGCCTTTGGGATCGTGGTCTCGCTCTTCCGGATTGACTGAGGCTCCGATGTAGATTGCTTCGTGGTTGGTGTACCGAGTCCGGAGCTCTTGCATCCAGGCCCCAAGCTTCAGGATCTGGTCGGTGGATACCGTCGCGGAATCGCGCTCAAAGTACACATAGAAGAGCTTGATTGGGCTGCATGCAAGCACGGCAGCCGGGCTCAGCATTGCGAGGGCGAGGGTCAAGGGCCCCAGGAATCGAAGGTGCTTGGTCACGATGTGTCTCAACCGGTAACGCCGAGGATATAGGACGCGAGGCTGTCTGCGTTGGAGCGAGACCTGAGATCTTCCGCGTGCTCCCTCGACTGAGTTGTTCCGTACCAGGTGTCGTTCGGCGATGATGCCTACGCTATTGCAGCCTTCGCAGTAGGCCCTGCCGCCGATCAGGGCAACGCGGTGCCCATGCAGATCGAGCAAAGGGCCGTCGTAGGGCAGCACCCGGCCGCCAGGGACTGGCGGATCTCCGACCACGAGAATCTTTCGTTCCATTCAATACGCTCCCGTCAAGTGACGGGGCGTTGTATGGCACCGAGCGCGCTAACACTGTTGTCTATCGTCAACCGCTCAGAAATTTCTCGCGAAAGGCAGGAATCGCAACTTGGCGCTGATTTCCTGTGCGGCTTGTGGAGTGCACCGTCCGGATTCGCGACGATGTTGTTACTCACCATTCCGCCTACTGCTGAATAGAGTGACTTCACGGCGCCACTCGCAGCGCGCCATGAGGAGCCGGCAATGAGCATCACAAGAAGCGACGTGGGCACCACAACGCAGGCCTCGGCCCGCGTCGCACGCGCACTCGAAATCCATCGCAGCGTTGTCGCATGCCACGAGCACATTGCGCACGGCAGTGGCGTTCACTCGCTCACCGCGGCACTGATGCTGCCTTGCTACAAGGCCGAGTTCCGCACCCTCGCACTCGCGATGACCTCGCAAGAGGAGCGCGAACTCAGGTACGCGCTCGATTCGGTTTGCGAACCCGCGGCATGAAGACGACTGCCTTCGCAGCAACTTTTGCTCCGCGACGTTGCTCCCGCCGGCCAGGCGAACTATGGCAACAGCTTCGCGACCGCGTCGGTGAACGACGGAACATCGGTGCCGATGTGCGTCGTCGAATACGTCGTTTCCGTGGCCACCAGGCCCCGGTACGAGCGGGCCAGGAGCCGCTTGTACATCCCGCCCACGGGCTCGAAGTTGCACTCCGCGGGGTTGCCGCAGCGCGTGAGAAAGAGCGTGGCGGGCAAGGGCTTGCCGCCGAGCGCGTCGTGCATCTTTTCTTCGAGCGCCTGGTGCCGGTCCGCCTGAACGCCGAACGAGCCTTCGAACGACAGGAAGTGCGAGAACGTCAGCTGGCCCGCCGCGCCCTCCAGAAACAGGGCGATGCCGGCCATGCTGCCGCTCAGCGACAGGCCCGTCAGCAGGCGCCTTCGCGCATCGGCGCGGTATCGCGCTTCGATGAAGGGCACGAGCTCGAGCGCGAGGAAGTCGTGGTACGCAAGGGCCCCGGGCAGCAGGTAGTCCCTTCCGCGTCGGGCCGAACCGCCGATGCCCACGAGGATCGCCTGCGTGCGGCGTGCCTCGAGGACGGCCCTGAAATTCGCGAACCGCGTACCGGGCGGATTGAAGACCGCATCGCCATCCAACGCATAGATGACCGGATACGCCGCCGAGCTGCCGTCGTAAGAGGCGGGCAGGTAGATTTCGAGCGGATAGGTCGCGCCGGTCCTGGCCGAGGCGATGGTGCCGGAGACGACGCGGCTGCTCGCCGCGGGCGGTGCGGCCGGCGCATCGGGAATGGCCGCGCCACCGCCGCTCCACATGCCGAACGCAACCAGAAGCGCGCAGCTTCCGGCCCATGCGAACGCGCGCAGCCAGCGTTCATGCCGCATCGGATGTCCTCCATCGCCTGTGTAGTTTGAAGATGCACCTCTCTTCAGAATGCCACGGGCTGCCGCGATCGCGGCCCAGGCCTGGGTAGACGAGACCCTGAAACAGTCGTATCAATCCCCGGGGCGGGCGACAAGCCGGCCTTCGAGACGAGGCTTGCGGCACCGGCTGCAACCATGTAGAACCATGGCGTTAAAGGCTAAAGCTCACAGGCAATCCCGGAGCAGTTCGCTGCTCCAAAAAAAGGAGGTGAAGCATGTTGGCAGCCGAATGCGCATGGGCCATCCTGCACGCCGAGCACGCCCGCACCCGGGAGTTGTTGGCTCGACTCGATACGGCGATGAAGACAGGCGACGGGACGCGCACCGGTCAACGCGCGGCGTCTGCCATCGAAGTCATCGAACGTCTCCAGGACTTCGAAGAAACGACCCACCGCCCCAAAGGCGTCGTCATGCTGAACATGCTGCGCGGAAGGTCGAGCGAAGCCGACGAGCTTCTCGATGAACTCGACTCGGAGAGCGAATGCTGCAACGGCCTCCTCTCGCAGGCAAAGACCACCTTGAAGCGCGCCGAAACCGGCGACGCGAGAGCGGCCGCGGAGGCCGAGGCCCTGTTGCAGCGGCACCGGCAGTTCATGAACGTGCACCTGGACAAGGAAGACACGCTCCTTCACTCGCAGACGGCGCTGCTGCTCACGGCAGAGGAATGGGCCGCCGTGGTCTCGTCCATTTCGAAGGAGGTACGCGCCGCGAAGGAGCGTGCACGACGACGCTCCCATTGAGCGCGGCGGCGGCTTCAGGGCAGGGGAAGCTCGCGCATCAGGTTGCTGCGCACCCACGTGAACGCGCCGGACTGCACGTTGTCCGCTTGCCAGCGGCGGAATTCGGGGTCGGCCGACAGAGGGTCCGTGACCTTCGCGTACGCGGCCGCGTTCTCGAACTGCACGGTCAGAACATAGTTGCCCAGTTCGCCGGCGGCCACGCTCCATAGCTGCGGGTCGGGCGCACCGTGCTTCTTCCAGAGCGCCGCGCCCACCTTCAGGGCTTCGATGACGGCGCCGAGATCGGCTCCGGGGTTGGGTCGCAGGACATATCGCGCTTCGTAGGCCATGGAAGTCTCCTTGGTCATGGCAGGAGCCGACATTGAAGCACCGGAGTGCCTGAGGGGCAAATCGATCGATGCGGCCCACGGCGCCGGCAGGCGCAGGCGGCCATCGGCGCGTGATGCCGCGCCTGCATGCATGGCAGGAGACGCTGACGATCAGTCCCAGGCCGGCGACAGACCGGCCGGGTCTGTCAGGCGCTCGTTGCGGTCGAGCGCCGCAACCTGCGCCATCTCGGCATCCGTCAAGCGCAGCTGCTGCGCCTTCAGGTTGCCTTCGAGGTTCGCGCGCCTGGTGGACGACGGAATCACCGCGTAGCCCAGCTGCATCGCCCACGCCAGCACCACCTGTGCGGCGGTGGCGTTGCGCGCCTTGGCAATCGCCTCGACGACCGGATCGCCCAGCACCTTGCCGTAGGCCAGCGTCATGTACGACGTGATGTGGATGCCGGCGCTCTTGGCGAACTCAGCCACCTTGCGGTTCTGCAGGTAGGGGTGCAGCTCGATCTGGTTGGTGGCGATCTGCTCCGCGCCCACGGCCGCAATGGCTTCCTTCATCAGCGCGATGTTGAAGTTAGACACGCCGATGTGCTTCGTGAGCCCCTGCGCCTTGGCCTCGGCCAGCGCACCCATGAACTCGGCCACCGGCACCGCGTTGCCGGGCGAGGGCCAGTGGATGAGCGTGAGGTCGACATGGTCTGTGCGCAGCTTGGCGAGGCTGTCTTTCAGGCTGGGCACCAGCTTGTCTTTGGCGTAGTTGTCGGTCCAGATCTTGGTGGTGATGAAGAGGCTGCTGCGGGCCACGCCGCTTTCGGCAATGGCCTGGCCCACCTCGGCTTCGTTGCCGTAGATCTGCGCAGTGTCGATGGCGCGGTAGCCCACGTCGAGGCCGTTCTTCACCGAGTCGATGACCACCTGGCCCTTCAGGCGGAAGGTGCCGAGGCCGAAGGCGGGAATGGTGTTGTTGTTCGTCTTCATGGCGTTGTCCTTGTGTGTTGAAAAAAGAGGGGGAGGTTCAGTGACCGACCGGCACCGGCCCCGAAGCGCGAACAGGAATGCCGGCACGCCGATCAAGCGATCCGCTCCATTGCGTGAGGGCCAGCGACACCAGCACAACGAGTGCGCCAATCCACGGCGTGTGCATCAGCCCCAGGTGCGTCACGATCAGCCCACCGATCCAGGCCGCGCCGGCAATGCCGAGGTTGAAGGCCGCGATGTTCAGGCCCGAGGCCACGTCCACCGCCTGCGGCGTGAAGCGTTCGGCCTGCTTCACCACATACACCTGCAGCCCCGGCACGTTGCCGAAAGCCACCGCGCCCCACATCAGCACCGCCAGCAGAGCCAGCCACTTGTGCGGCGCTGCGAAGTTGAACACCAGCAGCACCGCGGCCAGCAACGCGAAGATGATCTTCAGCGCCGGAATGGGGCCCTTGCGGTCGGCCAGCTTGCCGCCCCAGATGTTGCCCACCGCCACCGAGATGCCGTAAACCAGCATCACCCAGCCCACCGCGCCGGCGCTGAAGCCAGACACGTCGGTGAGGATCGGCGCGAGAAACGTGAACGGAATGAACGAGCCGCCATAGCCGATGGCCGTCTTCGCATACACCAGCAACAGGCGCGGCTCGGCCAGCACCTTGGCCTGCTGCGCCAGCGAGGCCGGCGGCGTGTGGCGGATGTTGCTTGGCACGAAGATCCAGCTGCCGATGAAGGCGACAACGCCCAGCGCCGACACGGCCAGGAAAGTCTCGCGCCAGCCGAAGTGCTGGCCGATGAACGTGCCCAGCGGCACGCCCGTGACCAGCGCCACCGTGAGGCCCGTGAACATGATCGCGATGGCGCTCGCCGCCTTTTCCTTTGGCACCAGGCCGGTGGCAATCGTCGAGCCGATGGAGAAGAACACCCCGTGCGCCAGCCCCGTGAGCACGCGGGCGGCAATCAGCGATTCATAGCTCGGCGCCTTCCACGCCAGCAGATTGCCGACCGTGAACAGCGCCATCAGCCCGAGCAGCAGCGCCTTGCGCGGCAGCTTGCCCGTGAGGGCGGTGAGCACCGGCGCGCCAATGGCGACGCCCAGCGCGTAGAGGCTGACAAGCAGGCCGGCGGAGGGGAGGCCGATGCCGAGGTCGGCGGCCACAGTGGGGATGAGGCCAACGATGACGAACTCGGTCGTCCCGATGGCGAAGGCGCTGAGAGTCAGCGCGAGCAAGGCGATTGGCATGAGAGCACTCCTTCTTGGATGTAGAGGAGTGTCTTGCGGTTACCTTTGCGGATAAATGGGGGGTGGGGCAGAAGATAGTTGTGTTGTCGTCAAGTATCGGTGGCGCTCGGCTCGCGATTTCCGTGCATGCAAACTCTAGAAGCGACGGCTGCAACGGATGAAGCGCTGCGACAGAACATCGGCAGCACCCAATAGCATCGGCCATGCGCCCCGACAACGGGTACGCGCCAACCGGCAACGCTGCGCATTCCGCTTTTCTTCTCCTCCCCACAACAAAACCGATGCCAGCTCCGCCCGTCGCCGACAACAAGCCCGAGGCCATCCCCACCGCCGCCTGGGCCCGTCTGCGCGACATGGTCGCGGCGCGAACCCCTGCGGACGGCCGCACCGATGCGCTGTATCCGGGGCTGCGCTGCTACCGGTTCTCGCGCCCGGTGCGTTACGAGAAAACCCAGCGCCTCACTCCGGGCGTGGTGGTGGTCTTGCAGGGCCGCAAGACCGCGCACCTCGGCGGCGACGGTCGTTCGCTCGACTACGGCGCCACGCAGTGCCTGGTGCTCGGGGCCGAGGTCGCGTGCCTCGGCACGGTCGTCGCGGCGAGCGCCGAGCATCCGTACCTCGCGATTCATCTCGACCTGCCGCCCGACATGCTGGTGAAGTCTTTTGTTGCGCTGGCAGAAAGTGGCACGCTGGCCGAGCCGGCCCGTGTGACCGAGAACTTCACGGCTGCGGTGGGGCCGGAGGTGGTCGAGGCCTTCGCCCGCCTGCTGCTGGCGGCCGACGACCCGGTGGATCGCCGCACGCTCGCACCGCTGGCGGTTGAAGAAATCGTGCTGCGGCTGCTGCGCTCCGAGGCCGCGGCCGCCATCCGCAGCGCGGGTGCCGTTACCAAGGCCGGTGCACGCATACAGACGGCCATCGCCTTCATGCGTCGCCATCTGGGCCGGCCACTGTCTGTGGCCGAGATTGCCAGCCACGTGCACATGAGCCCTTCGCACTTCGCGCACAGTTTTCGCGAGGTGGCCGGGGTCACGCCGATGCGCTGCATTCGCGACCTGCGCCTGGAAGAGGCGCGCATGCTGATGCTGGGCGCGGGGCTGCGGCCCGGCGATGCGGCCGCGAAAGCGGGCTTCGAGAGCGCGGCGCATTTCCATCGCGCGTTTCGCAGACGGTTCGAGGCGACGCCCGCCGAGTACGTGCGGCGCGTGCAGGCGGGTTGATGGGCTGAAGGGCTGATGTGGGGGATGGCCGGTCGCATCCTTCGCAGCCATGGTCAATTTCTTCGCAGCTTCGCGCCTTGGCGCGGGAGAGGGCGCTGGCTAACCTGCGTTCTTCCTTTTTCTTCAAGCCAGCGACAAAGAAATTTCCATGAACCCGATCAACGTCATCATCACTTTCGAAGCCAAGCCCGAGCGCGCATCCGCGTTCGCTCAACTCATGCAGCAGGTCAAGCAGTCGCTGCCATCGGCGGATGGATGCCGTGGCGTGCGGTTGTATGGGCACGGCGACAACGTCTGCATGTTCACGCTGGTCGAGTCGTGGGAGTCTCGGAGCAAGCATGAGGCGCATATCGCAGGCGTGGTGTCGTCCGGTGCTTGGGACACGATGGCGGCTGAGCTGGCTGGGGCGCCTGTCAGTAGCTATTGCAACGAGCTTTGATTTGAGGGCGGCAGCAGGAAGCAATCAGGCAACTGGTGCGGCCGCCCCCTCCAGCAGCCACTTCCGAAACGCCATAGCCCACGAGTCCTCCGCGCTCCCCTCAGGGCACACCAAGTAGTACGCATTGAGCTCGGATAGGCGGACCGGAGCTCACGTCGATCACGGACGCAGATAACGAGCTTGCGCAGGCTGCGTCAACGAGAGGGGCAGTCTTGAAGTGACACTATGATTTCGTGAGGGCCATGTTGGCCCTCCGCCGAGTTGGCTAAGACAAAAAATAGTGGCGCCGTCGGCGACTCAAGCATGAGCCACTGTAAGAAATCAAGGGAGTTGAAATGGCCAATGAAAACATGTCTATGAGCGCCAGCGGGCGTGCCGAGCTTCGCCGTCGCGAGGATGTTCGCCTTCAGTACTACAACGATCTGGCGAACAACTGCACATTTGGAGTCGGCGCTCTCGCGCATCACGGTCCTTGCACCGCAGAAGAACTGGTACGCCCCGTTACAGCCGCGCAGGTCGATGCCCAGTTGGCAACCAGACTACACACCGCCGAGGCCGGTGTCCGCCGGCACGTGAACAGGCAGACGCTTACGCAAGCCCAGTTCGATGCGCTGGTGAGCTATACCTTCAACCTCGGTGTGACGGGCGCAAGGTCGGTGCTGGACGCGGCCAACCGGGGTGCTGATGCCGATGTTGTGACTCATATGAATAACAACGTTTTTGTGCGTCCCCGCGATGCCCGGGGTCGTCGTTTGCGGGCCATCCGTTCGCAGGGTCTGGCAAACCGTCGGCGTGAGGAAACAGCGCCGTTTCAGCCTGCACAACCCACCGCTCGGCCTGCACGATGAAGCGCGTAGCGGCTCTATTGCTGGGGGCACTCGCGATTGCAGGCGCGGCCGCGTCTTCGTCCCCCCCGAAGTACCAGCCCGGCCCCGAAGAGGTGGTGGCTGCATTGGCGCATCGCTCCGGGCTGGCCGAAGACGCGCTGCGTGGCCTCCTGTCCAACTGCGATGCCAGTCAATCTGCAATGAACATCTGTGCATACCGTGACGCTGTCGCGGCGGAGCTGGTTCTTCAGCACGCTATCGCCAACAAGGCAGAGCAGTTGCCGGCCTGCAAGGACCGGCTCGAAGCCACGATTTCCCGCTGGGCAGCCGCGCGTGATCGCGGTTGCAAACGCAGCGCCGCCAAGGCCTATGGTGGCGGATCGCTCGAGCCGATGGCCATGTCGATGTGCGTGCAGCATGAGAACGAGCAAATGGCCAAGAAGGTCGAGCGCCAGCACAGCTGCGATCGCTAGGTACTTCTGACGCCCTTCACGCAGGGGGGCGTGCCGGGCCCCGTCTCAGCGCGCAGGTGCTTGGGTTTCCACGGGAGACGTGTCGATCATCTCTACAGCCAATGGCTCGGTGAAGATCCGCTTGAGGCGCTGCCCCGTCCACAGATAGTAGAACTTGCCTTCCGGAGGCTTCTCATTGAAGCTGCCGGAGATGATCAGCAGCCGGCTGTCGAGCCGGAAATCCACCCGCTCATCGCCGTTGCCCATGGCGCCCACGATCGCATCGACGTTGGGAAGGGTGTAGGCCTGGCCCGTGTTCTGGTCGAGTACCGCGAAGTTGCGGCAGTCGGTGCCGCATCCCCAGGCTGCCACCCGCAGATGGCCGGCGAAGTTGGGCGGCTCGTTGTAGGCGTGGTGGATGACTGTGGTGTAGCGCCGGGCCGTTCGGGTCGTCAGCCGCAGTGGTGGGTGTGAGTCTGCAAGGGGCTGATCGTGCGCGGTGGTCGGGTAGTCGGTGAACTGCGGCGGCGCTCTCGGTGCCGCGGCGGCGGTGGCCGGGCACAGCAGGATCATCGAAAGCGCGGAGGCAATCGCCAGGCCTTGCGGGAGTGTGAAGCGTCTTGCACTTGGGGCGGATTGAATCGTTGGGCTCATGGGTCTTGCCGATGAAAAAGGCGGGAGGTGCTGCGGGGGAGTTCGGTGGCGCCGGGCATGAGCTGAAGATACATGTTCGGGTCGCAGCCCATCGAAGTCATCGATGCCGGCCGCGGCCACATAGGAGGGCATCCGGCGATCACGGCGAGCAAGCGGGCACTTCGTGAAGTCGTCCACGTTCGAGCTGTGCGCGGTGCTACTTTTGGGTGCTTACGCGAAGGCTGCAGTGCCTTACATAATCGAACAAAGCTCGCCCTGGTCCACAGCGGCGGTCATCTGCAGGGAGATCCCATGTCCATCCACGACGGCGTGTGCGCACGCACGTCCTTGTCGCCATGACGCGGCGCGTCACCATCGCCACGCCGGCAGGCGATGCGCTTCAGTTCCATCGCCTGGCCGGCCGCGAAGCACTCAGCCAGCCGTACACCTTCGACGTCGATCTGCTGGGCAGCCACAACGCCATCGACCCCAAGGCGCTGCTCGGGAAAAGCGCCTCCGTCGCCATCGAGACGGAGCATGGCGACACCCGCCATCTCGGCGGCATCGTGACCAGCTTCGGGCTGTCTCAAGAAGACAGCCGGCAGTCTTTCTACAAGATGCGGCTGCGTCCCTGGCTTTGGCTGGCAACGCGCAGAAGCGACTACCGCATCTTTCAGGACCAAACGGTTCCCGACATCGTGACGGCCGTCCTCGGGCGCTACGGCTATCCCATGGAGCAGAAGCTCAGCCGCAGCTACCGCGCCTGGGACTACTGCGTGCAGTACGGGGGGCCGACCGGCGGGGAAACGGACTTCGAGTTCGTCTCGCGCCTGTGCGAGCACGAGGGCATCTACTACTTCTTCCGCCACGAGGCCGGGCAGCACACGCTGGTCTTCGCCGACGACATCGCGAGTTCCCATGGCCCGCTGCCCGGCGGCGAAGAGCTTCGCTACCACCCCGACGAAAAGGCCGGCATGACCGGTGGCCTGGAGCCTGCCGAACGCGTCACCGAATGGATGCAGCACGAGAGCATGCGCCCCGGCCGGCACCAGCGCCGCCACTATGACTTCGAGAAGCCCAAGGCCGACCTGACCACCCAGCGGCAGATGCCGCCCGGCCACGACCACGACGGTTTCGAGCAGTACGAATGGCCCGGCAACCACACCGAGCTCGGCGATGGCGAAACCTATGCGCGCGTGCGCAACGAAGAGCAACTGAGCGAGCGCAGCCGTGCGAGCGGGCGCTCGAACCGGCGCGACCTGGCGCCGGGCTTCACCATGCGCCTGGCCAGCCATCCCCGCGCCGACCAGAACCAGCAGTACCTGCTGCTCGGCGTGGACTACGACCTCCAGGAAAACCTCCTGGCCAGCGAAGGCGCGAGCGCCTCCGAGGGCTCCGTCCAGCGCTTTGCCTTCGACGTGCAGCCCACCACCTACGCATGGCGGCCGAAGCGCAGCACCGTCAAGCCGCGCACGCGGGGGCCCCAGACCGCCGTGGTCGTCGGCCCGGCCGGCGAGGAGATCTGGACCGACAGGTACGGGCGGATCAAGGTGCAGTTCTTCTGGGACCGCCTGGGCCAGCACAACGAGAACTCCAGCTGCTGGCTGCGCGTGTCGCTCGGCTGGGCCGGCTCGACCTTCGGCATGGCCGCGTTGCCGCGCATCGGCCAGGAGGTGGTTGTCGATTTCCTCAACGGCGACCCGGACCACCCCATCGTCGTCGGCCGGGTACACAACGCCGACGAGATGCCCGCCTGGCAGTTGCCTGAGCAGAAGCACCTGGCGGGCCTGCGCAGCCGCGAGCTCAAGGGCGGCCAGAGCAACCACCTGGCGCTCGACGACACGACCGGCAAGATCCAGGCGCAGCTCAAGAGCGACCATCAAAGCTCCAGCCTGAGCCTGGGCCATATCGGGCGCATCGACGACACCGCGGGGCGCAAGGACGATCGGGGCCAGGGCTTCGAACTGCGCACCGATGGGCATGGCGCCATCCGGGCGAAGGCGGGCCTGCTCGTCACGACCGAGCCGCGGCCCAACGCCCAGGCCCACATCACCGACATGCGCGAGACGGTAGGCCGGCTGACGCAAGGCCGTGACCTTCACGAGAGCCTGGCGGAGGCGGCCAAGGGTGCCAAGGCACACGAAGCGGGCGACCAGGATGAGGTCGCCAAGGGCCTCAAGGAGCAGAACGATGCGATCAGGGGCAGCGGCGGCAACGCGGCCCAGGGCGAATTCCCCGAGTTCCAGGAGCCGCACCTGACGCTGGCGAGTCCGGCCGGCATCCAGGCCACGGCACAGGGCTCCACGCACATCGTGAGCGTCGAGCACACGGCCATCACCAGCGGGGCGCATGCCAGCTTTGCCACCGGCAACAGCTTCCTGGTGAGCGCCAAGGACGCGGTGCGCATGGTCGCCTTCAACAACGGCATCCGCATGGCGGCCGCGGCCGCCGACATCGACATCACGGCGCTGAAGGACAGCATCAACGTACTGGCCAAGCTCAACGTCAAGATGGAGGCCAACCGGATCACCATCACGGCGAAGGAAGAGGTTCTTATCAACGGCGGCTCCAGCTATACGCGCTGGAATTCCGGCGGCATCGAGAGCGGCACCAACGGCCTGTGGCGCGCGCATGCCGCATCGCACTCGCTGGTGGGGCCGAAGAGCGACGGGCAGCCCCGGTTGCCCCAGCCGACGCAGCTGACGCGGGGGCAGCTCGACCTGTACCACCAGTACGTCAAGGCCGACGGCGCCAAGCGCCAGGGCGTGAAGCAAGGCGACTACACGGTGGTCGACTCCGACGGCGGCACGCACACCGGCAAGCTCGACGCGAACGGCTTCGCCTCCGTGGCGGGGCTTCCGCTCGGCCAGGCCAAGGTCACGTTCGGCGGCGATCCGAGCGATCCCTGGGACACGGGCAGCTACTTCGGCCTGCCGAACCGCTGGCCCGCCCAGCCCGCGAGCGACAAGTCCATCGATGCGGGAGGTGGCGGATCGAGCTTGCTCGGCGGCGCAGCAACGGGCCTGCTGGGCCAGGCTGGTGGAGCCCTGGGCAGGGCGGGCGGCCTCGTGAGCCAGGCCAGCGAGGCGGCAAGCACGGCGCAGCAGGCCGTCGGCGCCGTGCAGGCCATCCAGCAAGGCGGCGCCAAGGCATTGCTGGGCCAGGTCGGCCAGGCGGCCGGCGGCATGGCCGCGCAGACCGTGGGCGCCATGGTGCCCAAGCTGCCCGCGCCGCTGCCTTCGATGCCGACGCTGCCGCTCGGCCAGACGCCGGGCTTCGCGGGCTGATCGCCGGTGCCGCTCGACGACGACCACCAGAGAACACGGGAGAGATTCGCGAATGGCTGACCAGGCCCCCCAGAACGACGCGCAAGCCAAGGAGCGCGAGCGCCAGACCGCGGTGGCGCCGCTCAACACCATCGGCGAGGAAGACATCGGCGCCGGCGCCGCCAAGATCGACAAGTGGCTGCGCAAGCTCACCAACGACTACGTCACGCTGAACGTGCTGACAACTTTCGCGGGCAGCCTGCCGGTCATCGGCAACATCATGGCGCTCATCGACGCGGTCTGGGACCTCGTCGAGATGGTCACCAAGAAGGCGTACAGCGACGTGCTGCAGTGGGTGAGCCTGGCCATCAACCTGCTGGGCGTGATCCCGTTTCCGCCCGCCACCGGCGCGGCGCGCATGAGCCTGCGGCCCATGCTGCACCTGCTCAAGCAGGAGATCGCCAAGTCGGCCAGGAACGTGGTGCCGAACATCGGCGAGGCGTTCATCGCCGTGCTCGTCACCCACCTGAACGACACCATTGCCGGCACGCTCGACAAGTTCGTGGACGAGGCGCTCGGCCAACTCGACGGCTTCCTGCAGTCCTGCGCGAAAAAGGTCGACGGCATCGCCGACGCGCTGATCGGCGCGCTGCAGGTGGCGCTCGGCGAGAAGCCGGTGTTCGCGACGGGCGTTGCTGCCGAGAGGAACACCTACGACCCCAAGACCCAGAGCACCTGGAGCCGCATGATGGCCGCCGCGGCCGAGGCCGCGAAGAAATCCGCCAACTACGTGGCGGCCACCACGAGCCACTATGCGCTGCCCGACAGCGCCAAGGCGATGATCCGGGACACCGTCGCCAGTTTGACCGACCTCAAGGGCATGGCGCGGCGGCAGATCATGCGGCTGGGCGACGAGGGCCTGCAGTACGGCATCAAGTGGATGATCAAGATCCTCAAGGATGCGTTGCTCAGGCGCAAGGGAAAGCACAGCGCCAACATTTCCGCGAACCACGGAACGCAGGTGGAGAGCAAGAAGCCCGGCGGGGAGCACGGCGCCACGTCCGCCCAGGTGCCGGCCAGCGGCGACCCCAGCTGCAAGAACTGCACGAATGCCGCCGCGGGCGGTGCCATCAGCCTGGCCACCGGCTGCGAGAGCTTCGGCCACACCGACTTCGTACTCGGCGCGCCCCTGCCTATCACCTGGACGCGCACCTACCGCAGCGACCTGGCCGCCTTCGACCAGGGCAGCCTTGGCGCGCGCTGGATCACGCCCTACAGCACGCGCGTGGACGTCGCCAAGGCCGCCAAGGGCCGCCGCCAGGGCCAGATGAGCCTGATCTATCACGGCGCCGACGGCCGCAGCCACGCCTTTCCGGTGCTGGCCGTGGGACAGAGCCATCGCAACCCCATCGAGGAGATCACCCTCACGCGCCTCAGCGAGCGGCTGCTCGCGGTCGACTTCGGCAAGCCCATGCCGGCCGGCGAAGCCGCCGACTGGCGCGAGACCTACGAGCTCGTCGACACCATCGCCGCCAAGGCCGGCTCGCAGGGCAAGCAGCACTTCCGGCTGGTGGCGCAGCACACGCGCAGCGGCGCCGCCATCGGCCTGCGCTACGACCACGTGATTGCGGCCACCGGCGAGCAGGTGCTGAGCGACATCGTCAGCAGGCAGGGCGAGGCCATCATCGCCCACGTCGGCACCCAACCCGATGCGCAGACCGGCCTCATCAAGGCCCTGTGGGAGCTGAAGGACGGCCGCGTCGTTCGCCAGCTGGCCGCCTACACCCACGATGGCGAAGGCGACCTCGCCACCGCGCAGGACGAGAACGGCGCCGGCTGGCACTACAGCTACAGCCACCACCTCGTCACGCGCTACACCGACCGCACCGGCCGCGGCATGAACCTGCAGTACGACGGCACCGGCGCCGACGCCAAGGCCGTGCGCGAGTGGAGCGACGACGGCAGCTTTGCGCTCACGCTCGAGTGGGACAAGAACATCCGGCTCACCTACCTGACCGACGCCCTCGGCGCCGAGACCTGGTACTACTACGACGTGCTGGGCTACACCTACCGGATCATCCACCCGGACAAGCGCGAGGAGTGGTTCCTGCGCGACGACGCCAAGAACATCACGCGCCACATCCATACCGACGGCACCACCGACGACTACGTCTACGACGCCAACGGCAACCTCAAGACCCACACCCGCGCCGACGGCAGCAGCGTCCATTACGCCTACGACGCGCGCCACCGCGTCACCGGCATCCTCGATGCCGAGGGCGGCACCTGGAAGCGCGACTACGACGCGAACGGCAACCTCACCGAAGAGATCGATCCGCTCGGCCACAAGACCGAATACGCCTACGACCCCGCCGGGCGCCCCGTGCGCATCACCGACGCCAAGGGCGGCATCAAGACCCTCGCCTACACCCCCGACGGCCAGCTGGCCAGCCACACCGACTGCTCGGGCAAGACCACCCAGTGGGCCTACGACGGCCGCGGCCGCCTGGCCAGGATCACCAACGCCCTGGGCCAAGCCACCCGGTACCGCTACACCGAAGCCGGCGAAACCGCGCGGGCCGCGATGCCGGCGGACCACGCCAACCACCCGGGCCAGCTCGAGGAGATCGTCCACCCCGACAACACCAGCGAGCACTTCGCGCACGACGCCGAGGGCCGCCTGCTCGCCCACACCGACGCGCTGGGCCGCCGCACCAGCTACAGCTACACCCGCGCCGGCCTCGTGTCCCAGCGCACCGGCGCGGCCGGCCACACCCTCAAGTACCACTGGGACCTGCTGGGGCGCCTGCGCGAACTGCACAACGAGAACGGCAGCCGCTACGACTTCCGCTACGACCCGGTCGGCAGGCTGCTCGAGGAAACCGGCTTCGACCGCAAGACCACCCAGTACCGCTACGACGAAGCCAGCGGCGTGCTGGCCGAGGTCATCGAGGCCGGCCACAGCACCCGGCTCGAATTCGACCCCCTGGGCCGCCTGAGCGAGCGCCAGACCGGTGACCAGGCCGAGCGCTTCGCCTACGACCGCAACGGCCGCCTGGTCGAGGCCACCAACGCCGAGGCCAGGCTCCAGTGGTTCTACGACCGCGCAGGCAACCTCGTGCGCGAGCACCAGCACTACCTGGACCATGGCCACACGGCGGTCTGGCAGCACGGCTACGACGAGCTCCACCAGCGCGTTGCCAGCGTCCGTCCCGACGGCCACGTCACCCAATGGCTCACCTACGGCTCGGGCCACGTGCACGGCCTGCTCGTGGACGGCCAGGACATCCTGGGCTTCGAGCGCGACGACCTGCACCGCGAGATCGGCCGCGACCAGGGCAACGGCCTGCACCAGGGCTCGCGCTACGACCCGGCCGGCCGGCTGCTGGAGCAGCAGATCTCGCAGACGAAACCCGGCGCGGTCGAGGCTGTCGGCATCCGCCGCAGCTATGCCTACGACAAGGCCGGCCAGCTGGTGGCCATCGGCGACAGCCGCCGCGGCAACCTGAGCTACCGCTACGACCCGGTGGGGCGCCTGCTGGAAGCCCACAGCCGCCTGGGCCGCGAGACCTTCGCCTTCGATCCGGCGGGCAACATCGGCGACCCTTCCGACCTGGACGCCAACACGCAGCCCGCCGGGCGCGTCACCACCCGCGTGGCGGTGCGCCTGGGCGGCGACGGCCGCAGCATGGCCGGCCGGCTGATGGACAACCTGCTCAAGGACTATGCCGGCACCCACTACAAGTGGGACGAGCGGGGCAACCTGATCGAGCGCAGCCGCAATGGAGAAAAGACCACCTTCACCTGGGATGGCTTCAACCGCATGCGCAGCGCCGAGACCTTCGGTGAGACCACGAGCTTCAGCTACGACGCGCTGGGCCGGCGCATCGCCAAGCGCACCAGCGATGCAGTGACCCTGTTCGGCTGGGACGGCGACACGCTGGCCTTCGAGAGCACGCAGAGCACCGAGGGCCGCCAGGAGCATCTGGGCCGCGGCGACAGCGTGCACTACCTCCACGAACCCGGCTCGTTCGTGCCGCTGGTGCAGATCCGGCAGGCGCAGGCGGTGGCGCTGAGCCAGACCACGGACGTGAAGGCACTGATCGCGGCCAACGGCGGGCGCTACGACATCGAGCAGGATCCGCTGTGGAACGGGGAGCAACTCAAAGCGCCCCAGCCCTTCTCAAGAGAGGAGATCGCGTTCTACCAGTGCGACCACCTGGGCACGCCGCAGGAGCTGACGGACCACGAGGGGCGCATTGCCTGGTCGGCGAGCTACAAGGCCTGGGGGGAAGCGAAGCAGGCGATCAGCGAGGCGGGGCGGAAGGCCGGGTTCAGGAATCCGATCCGGTTCCAGGGGCAGTACTTTGACGACGAGACGGGGCTGCACTACAACCGGTATCGATACTACGATCCCGTGGGTGGGCGATTTATATCCAATGATCCGATTGGATTGCTTGGCGGGATCCACCTTCAGCAATATGCTCCAAATCCCACTGAATGGATTGACCCGCTTGGATTAAATCGTACAAGCGGCGCAGGCCGAAAACCGGAGTCATCAAAGCCCAATCAAAACCCCAAATGCTCCGAATGCAGAAGACCGTGGGAAGTAAATCGCTACGACAGACTTTGCGATGGTCATGTCCCCGGTGTTGGCAGAGTGAAATATTTCCATGATCCCAAAACCAGGCAGTGGTGGTCGCCGGATCAAACAGGACATGGTGGAAGTGCCTGGAAAGTTTACAACAGTGATGGTTCTTGGAGAGCTGATGCGGACCGGTATGGCGACTTTATGAGCAAACATAAGAGTGAAACCGGAAAGAACGTTGACCTCAAAAATATGAAGTGCAAGGATGTTCAATGATTGAGTCAGCAGAAGAATTCGCAAGACTGAGATTAAGCTCTACAAAAGAAGAATATGACCGCGCCGCTCACGAAGAGGCACCAGTTGAGGTTTGGATCGATGTAATAGAAAATTACCCCGAACTCAGGCAATGGGTCGCACACAATAAAACCATTCCTCTTGAAATACTCGAATACTTGGTCAAAAATCATCCCGAAGTAAATTCATTTGTGGCAGGCAAAAGAAAGTTATCTCCGGAGTTGTTTGATATATTGTCTAGAGATGAAAATTATCTTGTTCGCGAAAGAATTGCAATTAATGCAAAAACCCCCATCCACATACTAGAGAGACTTTCAAAGGATTTTGCAGAAGATGTAGCACAAGCAGCACGCTACAATTTAAAAAATAGAAAATAGTTTCGAATTTAAATCTAAATGTAATACTACGGCGCGCTGCGCCGGCGCATCGCCAAGCGATCCGAGCTCGACGTCACCAGGAGCTGCAGGCCTGGCGCGGCGACAGCGTGCACTACATCCACGAGCCCGGCTCCTTCGTGCCGCTGGTGCAGATCCGCCAGGCGCAGGCCGTTGCGCTGAGCCAGACCACGGATGTCAAGGCACTGATCGCGGCCAATGGCGGGAGCTACGACATCGAGCAGGATCCGCTGTGGAACGGGGAACAGCTCAACACCCCAGCTCCCTTCGCGAAGGAAGAGATCGCGTTCTATCAGTGCGACCACCTGGGCACGCCGCAGGAGCTGACGGACCACGAGGGGCGCATCGCCTGGTCGGCCAGCTACAAGGCCTGGGGGGAAGCCAGGCAGGCGATCAGCGAGGCGGGACGCAAGGCGGGGTTCAGAAATCCGATCCGGTTCCAGGGGCAGTACTTTGACGACGAGACGGGGCTGCACTACAACCGGTATCGGTATTACGACCCGGTGAGTGGGAGGTTTGTATCGAAGGATCCAATCAAGTTGCTGGGAGGCTTGAACCTTCAGTTGTATGCGCCGAGTCCGACAGAGTGGATCGATCCGTGGGGGCTTGCAAGCTGCTCGCTTTACAGATCGATGAAAACGGGAGCAGATGGATTGCCACTACCTGAACCTACTGCAAGAGGCTTGGGGGCGCGTATTCCAGGCGATCTATCTGCTGATGAGCACGGAAACGTTCATCCCAACACCGGTGGTATATCAGTCGCTCCGCATACGCCGGGGAATCTGCCTAGCCATCGCCGGCCAGCAAGTCTTGGAGGAACAGGCAAAGACGAGGTGTGGGGCATCAACTCAGAAAATCTTGGGCCGGACTTGCGGTATGTGCAGGACTGCCCAACGCACGGAACTATTCAGCCCAGCCGCACGATGCCAGCCGGCGAATACCAAGCCGCCCTAGAGCGAACGAAGACAAGATGGAGAAAGCCATGACACACGATGCATTCCCCTCCCAGGAAATTCAAAAAGAAGTTGCATGTCAACTAGAGAGAGGCGCCGACTTCATGCAACTCCACGGGCTGCTCAGTCAGTACAAGAAAAAGGGACTAACCGCAGACGAGGTTGCACACGAGCTAGAACAACTTAGGAACTCTGTGACCGTCGAATCCAGAGAGGACGCAATACTCGAGCTATTGGACATAGTTCGTGGGTTTTGCTCGCCCAGTCTAAAAATTTGGTGAAGCACGGTTGTCAAATATTTAGACGGTTGATGACTAGATGTGATGTTTCCGATGGTGTCGACGGCGAAGTACTCCGCTAGATCGCTGTGATCGATTTGGAATCAAACGCGTACCACTGGGACCTGCTGGGGCGCCTGCGCGAACTGCACAACGAGAACGGCAGCCGCTACGACTTCCGCTACGACCCGGTCGGCAGGCTGCTCGAGGAAACCGGCTTCGACCGCAAGACCACCCAGTACCGCTACGACGAAGCCAGCGGCGTGCTGGCCGAGGTCATCGAAGCCGGCCACAGCACCCGGCTCGAATTCGATCCCCTGGGCCGCCTGAGCGAGCGCCAGGCCGGCGACCAGGCCGAGCGCTTCGCCTACGACCGCAACGGCCGCCTGGTCGAGGCCACCAACGCCGAGGCCAGGCTCCAGTGGTTCTACGACCGCGCAGGCAACCTCGTGCGCGAGCACCAGCACTACCTGGACCATGGCCACACGGCGGTCTGGCAGCACGGCTACGACGAGCTCCACCAGCGCGTTGCCAGCGTCCGTCCCGACGGTCACGTCACCCAATGGCTCACCTACGGCTCCGGCCACGTGCACGGCCTGCTCGTGGACGGCCAGGACATCCTGGGCTTCGAGCGCGACGACCTGCACCGCGAGATCGGCCGCGACCAGGGCAACGGCCTGCACCAGGGCTCGAAGTACGACCCGGCCGGACGGCTGCTGGAGCAGCAGATCTCGCA
The DNA here is from genome assembly GCF_047304045.1 of Variovorax sp. Varisp85. NCBI lineage: Bacteria > Pseudomonadati > Pseudomonadota > Betaproteobacteria > Burkholderiales > Comamonadaceae > Variovorax > Variovorax sp. Varisp85. Next base: position 14,230 of record NZ_JBGLYN010000036.1, on the reverse strand, counting down.
GACGAAACCCGGCGCGATCGAGGCTGTCGGCATCCGCCGCAGCTACGCCTACGACAAGGCCGGCCAGCTGGTGGCCATCGGCGACAGCCGCCGCGGCAACCTGAGCTACCGCTACGACCCGGTGGGGCGCCTGCTGGAAGCCCACAGCCGCCTGGGCCGCGAGACCTTCGCCTTCGATCCGGCGGGCAACATCGGCGACCCTTCCGACACCGATGCCAACGCGCAGGCGGCCGGCCGCGTCACCACGCGCGTCGCGGTGCGCCTGGATGGCGATGGCCGCAGCATGGCGGGACGGCTGATGGACAACCTGCTCAAGGACTATGCGGGGACCCACTACAGGTGGGACGAGCGGGGCAACCTGGTCGAGCGCAGCCGCAACGGAGAAAAGACCACCTTCACCTGGGACGGCTTCAACCGCATGCGCAGCGCCGAGACCTTCGGCGAAACCACAAGCTTCAGCTACGACGCGCTGGGCCGGCGCATCGCCAAGCGAAGCTCGCACGCGACGACCTTGTTCGGCTGGGACGGCGACACGCTGGCCTTCGAGAGCACGCAAAGCACCGAGGGCCGGCAGGAGCATCAAGCCTGGCGCGGCGACAGCGTGCACTACATCCACGAGCCCGGCTCGTTCGTGCCGCTGGTGCAGATCCGGCAGGCGCAGGCCGTGGCGCTGAGCCAGACCACGGACGTGAAGGCACTGATCGCGGCCAATGGCGGGCGCTACGACATCGAGCAGGATCCGCTATGGAACGGGGAACAGCTCAACACGCCCGCTCCGTTCGCGAAGGAAGAGATCGCGTTCTACCAGTGCGACCACCTGGGCACGCCGCAGGAGCTGACGGACCACGAGGGACGCATCGCCTGGTCGGCCAGCTACAAGGCCTGGGGCGAAGCCAGGCAGGCGATCAGCGAAGCGGGACGCAAGGCGGGGTTCAGGAATCCGATCCGGTTCCAGGGGCAGTACTTTGACGACGAGACGGGGCTGCACTACAACCGGTATCGGTACTACGACCCGGTGAGTGGGAGGTTTGTTAGCACAGATCCGATTAAATTGGAAGGCGGATTTAATACACACGTCTATGCTTCCAATCCGACTGAATGGACTGATCCGCTTGGCCTGAGCTCAAAGAAAAACAATGTCCAATCTCCGTCAACCCCCGTTTGCCGAAATCGTCGCCAAGCGCTGAATAGCGCCAAAGATTTGGCAGGAATACCTCGTTCACAACAAGCTGCCGGTCAATGGCAAGTTGGAAATGATCCAAGAAGGCGAGGCAGTAAAAACTACGTCTACTCCGAAAATCCTGCAGAGTTCGGTCGATTTTACGAATATGCAGACGCAACCGGTGCGAGAAAAGTAGTTGTTGAACACACGAGTGACCCGAGGCGAGGCCCGCATGCACATGCGGGCGAAGCAAAGGGAAGCGATCCAAGGAATTACGATTTCAGAAATCAAAGATATCAAAAAATCGATGACCCAAAAACTGGAGACCATCATGCCGACTACGGCTGCGGACAAAATTAGGGAAAAAATTACTCAACGCCGAGGCAACGAACTACTGCAAAGGCTTGAAGGATTAGAAGCCGGAGTCTTGACCAAATCCAGTAACTATGATCTATCGTGGCACACGACAGCAACAAAAGAAAATAGCGCATACGAATCAAGGCCCACACTACTCTTTCCAATAGATAATTCTCTCGAAGCAATATGCAAAAAATTTGAGGAATTCACAAAAAAGCATGGCGCTGAACTGTTAATTCAATTCGAGCAACCGTTTGTTATGAAAATAAAAATTCGAGAACCGGAGAGCTTTATTCGTAGCCTCTACAAGAATCAAAGGACAAAAGATTTGACCATCTTCAAGATTCACCCGGATGCTGTTTTTGAAGTACAAGAATTGGAATACGACATCAAGCTATTTGTGGTTGACAAAACAATTTAGATCTTAGACATCCCAAGCACCAGTACTTCTTAAGCCCCGTTTCCACTATCGCCAGCCAAGATCTCCAATGCGACTACTTATATTTCCACTGCTGCTTCTCGCTGCCAGCATCAGCTTTGCCGCGGAGATCACCTCAAAAGAAATCAATTTAAGAAAACTGCACCAACGCTACGTCAAAGCAGGTTATTCGACCCTAGATTTGCCAGAATTCAATAAGAGGATTGCATTTTCCGGGGTGGTGATCGGAGGATCGAGCAGAGGCTTCAACAGAGGCCCGGATAGCGCGAATGGCAGTGCATTGCTCAAAGCGGGCGTTGCCGGTTCGGAAAACGAACTGGTTCGTATGGTTGCACGCGATGCCGCCAATGAAGCCCACATGGGAACTCTGACGGTCGGCAGTGCATTCAGGGCCACATGCACCGTCGCATTTGCCTCGGGCACGGGCTATATCCCGCTGCAAGATTGCGTTTTTCGCTGAGCGAAGCGTTCAAGACTGCGCAGGTCCATATCACCACGTAGCGCATCTCAGCTACGACGCCCTGGGCCGGCGCATCGCCAAACGCTCCGAGCACGAGATCACCCTCTTCGGCTGGGACGGCGACACGCTGGCCTTCGAGAGCACGCAGAGCACCGAGGGGCGCCAGGAGCATCTGGGCCGCGGCGACAGCGTGCACTACATCCAGGAGCCCGGCTCGTTCGTGCCGCTGTTGCAGATCCGGCAGGCGCAGGCGGTGGCGCTGAGCCAGACCACCGACGTGAAGGCGCTGATCGCGGCCAATGGCGGGCGCTACGACATCGAGCAGGATCCGCTGTGGAACGGGGCGCAGCTCAACACGCCCGCCCCGTTCGCGAAGGAAGAGATCGCGTTCTACCAGTGCGACCACCTGGGCACGCCGCAGGAGCTGACGGACCACGAGGGGCGCATCGCCTGGTCGGCCAGCTACAAGGCCTGGGGGGAAGCGAAGCAGGCGATCAGCGAGGCGGGGCGGAAGGCCGGGTTCAGGAATCCGATCCGGTTCCAGGGGCAGTACTTTGACGATGAGACGGGGCTGCACTACAACCGGTATCGGTACTATGACCCGGTGAGTGGGCGGTTTGTCTCAAGCGACCCGATAGGGTTGCTTGGAGGCACCAACCTTCATGCAGCAGTTCCAAATCCGACGGGCTGGATCGACAGTAACGGCCTTTCACCGGCTGAAATCCTCAAGAAAGTCGCACAGGTAAAGGCGGGGAGAAGTGTCACCGTCTGCTCGTTCAAAGAAGCATCAACGGTTCTGTTTGCGGCATTTCCAGATGCGCAAAAATCAGCGGGAGCAGGCGACAAGGACCCTGCAAAAACTGCTAGAGACAAAGCCGCATTTAAGTCAAATCGGCAGAATGGCACAGGAAGGGCCTCGTATCACATGGATTTCAAAACCAATCCTGCGACTGGTGTGCTCTATGGGCACGAATCGCTTCCGAACGGGCATCCACATAAAACCATGCCGCACATCAATGTCATCACTCCTGAAGGCGATCGGCTCGATATTTTTGTTGATAGGCCAACCAAGTGCCCTTCGGCAAAGAAAAAATGAATGACGCAGAAATTATCTTAAAGATCGGCGCATTGATTCGGTCAAAAAAATCTTTCTGGATCAATGGAAATTACCTCCGGGAAGGTGAAGTGGTCCACTGGGAATGCTTTGTCAAGGTTCTAGGAACGGTGGTGGCCGTTGGGTTTGATGAATATCTAGAAAAATATGAAGATGCAGTCGATCTGTATGATGCATATATACGCAAGCAATTTGCAAATATCGAATTGGCGTTGACGTTTATCCTTAATTCCCTTCCTCTTGTCGCCCAAAGTTTGCGCAGCAATTAGGGAGACTGAATTCATGGACTTAGCAGGCGAGAAAGCCATGATGATGTCGACTACGGGTGCAGAAAAAATTAGAGAGAAAATAATTCAGCGTCGAGGCAATGAATTGCTGCAGAGACTTGACGGGCTAGAAGCCGGAGTCTTGGCCAAAGCTAGCGACTGTGGTGCGAGGCTGACCTGCCCGATTTCTCCGAGACATTGATTTCTAGGAAGATGGCTCCCGCCCGAAGAGGAGCCCATGAAGAAGAGTCGATTCAGCGAAGAGCAAATGGTCACGATCCTGCGCGAAGCAGATCGCACGACGGTGGCCGAGGCCGCCAAGAAGCACAAGGTCAGCGACGCCACCATCTATGCCTGGCGCAAACACTTCGGCCAGATGGAGGCGGCCGACGTCAAGCGTCTGAAGGCCCTGGAGTTTGAGAACAGCCGGCTGAAGAAGCTCCTTGCCGAGCGAGATCTGGACCTCGAGATCCTCAAGGAGATCAACGCAAAAAAATGGTGAGCCCGCTGGCTCGGCGCGAGCAAATGGCCTTCGTGCGCGCACGGGGCTTGAGTCTGCGCCGCGCCTGCGGGCTCATCGGTATGTCACGTGCCACGCCCAGCTACGAGCTGCGCCTGCCCGCCAAGGATGCACCGGTGCTCGCGGCGATGAAGGAACTCTCGGCCCAGTATCCGCGCTACGGCTATCGCCGCATCCGCGTGTTCCTGCGCCGCAAGGGCTTCGAGTTGAGTTGGTCTCGCACGCACAGGCTGTGGCGCCAGGCGGGCCTGCTGGTGCCCCGGAAACGGCCACGCAAGCGCATCGCTTCGGTGCGCCCGCGCGTTCACACGCCGTTCAAGGCCAACATGGTCTGGGCTTACGACTTCGTCTTCGACACCACGGCCAGCGGTCAGCAGATCAAGTGCCTGACCGTGGTGGACGAATACACCCGCGAGTGCTTGGCCATCGATGTGGCCGGGGCCATTCGCTCCAAGCGCGTCATCGAGGTGTTGTCGCGCCTGGTGAGCCTGCATGGGGCGCCGCTGTTCATGCGCTCGGACAACGGGCCCGAGTTCGTCAGCCAGGCCATCCTGGAGTGGATCGCGCACGCCGGCATCGCCACCGTGCTCAACGACCCGGGCAAGCCTTGGCAGAACGGCACCGACGAGAGCTTCAACGGCAAATTCCGTGATGAGTGCCTGTCCATCGAGTGGTTCCGCTCGCGCCGCGAAGCCGCCGTCCTGATCGAAGCCTGGCGCAATCACTACAACGAGGTACGTCCCCACAGCAGCCTGCAATACTTGACCCCGGCGGAGTTCAAACTCGAACTCCGCAAAGAACTGCAACCCGCCGTCTTCTAGGAAAAACTGTCTCGATTAAACCGAGCAGGTCAAGGCCCCAATGGGATCGTCACCGCTTTCCCGGACCTTGATGGACGACCATGAAGAAAATTTTCCCTTGGTATATCCGCGCAATGGATTACTTCTTGCTGGCGATGACCGACGACGATCTTGACGAATTTAATATTAACAACGCTGAGTGCCAAGCCAAGCTATTCGATGCGATGAAGGCGGACTTTGATCGCTTCGGCCCAGTAAGCAAGCAAAGAACCCTGGAGTCCCTCGAGTACCTCTACTCGTCAGGCCAGATTGAAAAACTTTGGGGCTACGTGGTTCCGGGGGCGGCCGACGTGGAAGAAGTCGAAGACAAGCACGATTTCCTGCGCGCGCTGTACCGGAAGCTGTCGGGTCACAAGCTTGAGCAGAAGGATTTCGGCGCCGACGTGGAGCTGGTAACGGACCCCGGACCGCGCGGCGTCGACATACGCGAATAACTTGGCCGGGCAGCGACATCATCAGCAAGCAGGGCGACGCCACGCTCGCCCATGTCGGTACCCGCCCCCATGGGGCGCCTGCTGGAAGCCCACAGCCGCCTGGGCCGCGAGACCTTCGCCTTCGATCCGGCGGGCAACATCGGCAACCCTTCCGACACCGGTGCCGACACACAGGCGGCCGGCCGCATCACCACCCGCGTGGCGGTGCGCCTGGGCGGCGATGGCCGCAGCATGGCCGGCCGGCTGATGGACAACCTGCTCAAGGACTATGCGGGGACCCACTACACATGGGACGAACGCGGCAACCTGGTCGAGCGGACCTGGAACGGCGAGAAGACCGTGTTCACCTGGGACGGCCTCAACCGCATGCGCAGTGCGAGCACCTACGGCAAGACCACGAGCTTCAGCTACGACGCCCTGGGCCGGCGCATCGCCAAACGCTCCGAGCACGAGATCACCCTCTTCGGCTGGGACGGCGACACGCTGGCCTTCGAGAGCACGCAGAGCACCGAGGGTCAGCAGGAACAGGCATGGCGCGGCGACCGCGTGCACTACCTCCACGCGCCCCGACCCCAAGGAGAGAAGGGTAGAGCGCGCGACGGCACCGCCCATGCGCTGCAGATAATCGAAACATGATCGCGCTCGACTGCTACTACAGCCTCTCCTCCCCCTGGGCCTACCTCGGCGGCCCGCAACTGCAGGACATCGTGCGCCGCCACCACGTGCGGCTCACGCTCAAGCCGTACGACTTCCAGGCCGTGGTGCCTCAGACCGGCGGCATCCCGCTGAAGACCCGGCCGGAGCCGCGCCGCACGTACCACGCGCTCGAGCTGGCGCGCTGGAGCGACTACCTCGGCATGCCGCTGAACCTGGCGCCCGCGCACTATCCCAAGGGCGCGCCGAGCGACCCGAACTGGAACAAGTACCCTGGCTGGATGGTGATTGCCGCGCAGCTGCAGGGGCTCGACGCGCAGCCGCTGTCGCACGCGCTGCTGCGCGCGCTGTGGGCCGAGGAGCGCGACACCTCGCAGGCAGAAGTGCGCATCGCGGTGGCCGACGAGAGCGGCTACGACGGCGCCTCGCTGCAGGCGCTGGAGCAGGCGGCCGAGACGCTGGCAGCCTATCGTGCCAACAGCGCGGCGGCAGTGGAGGCGGGAGTGTTCGGCGCACCGACCTTCATCCTGAACGGCGAGCGCTTCTGGGGGCAGGACCGGCTGGCGTTTCTCGATCGGGCATTGGACAGACTGCGCCAAGCCAGCGGCGGATAATCCAAGGATGCGAATCCGCTTTACCAAGATGCAGGGAGCCGGCAACGATTTCGTCGTGCTGGACGAAACGCGCGGCACGCTGGGCCTCAGCGCCGCGCAGTACCGCTTCCTGGCCGACCGCCATTTCGGCGTCGGCGCCGACCAGATCCTCACCGTGCGGCCCTCGCCCGCGGAGGGCATCGATTTTCAATACGTCATTCACAACGCCGACGGCGGCGAGGTGGAGCAGTGCGGCAATGGCGCGCGCTGCTTCATGCGCTTCGTGAGCGAACACAAGCTGACCAAGAAGACCGAAGTGCGCGTGCAGACGCTGGCCGGCGTCATCGAGCCGCGCATGGGCGCGGACGGCCGCGTGACGGTCGACATGGGCGCCCCCGTCTTCGAGCCCGAACGCATTCCCTTCGACACCGCCGGGCTCGACCCGCAGCATGACGGTGCGTGGCAGAAGTGGCATCTTGCGTTGGGTACGCGAGCAGGCAGTGCTATCGTTTCGGTAGCGGTGCTGTCGATGGGCAATCCGCATGCGGTGCAGGTGGTCGACAACGTCGACACCGCCCCGGTGGCCGAGCAGGGCCCGCAGATCGAGCACCATCCGCGCTTCCCGCAGCGGGTGAACGCGGGCTTCATGCAGGTGGTCGACCGCTCCAACATCAAGCTGCGGGTGTTCGAGCGCGGTGCCGGCGAAACGCTGGCCTGCGGCACGGGCGCCTGCGCGGCGGTGGTGGCGGGCATCCGCCTCGGCCTGCTGGACCGCCGGGTCGACGTGCAGACGCACGGCGGCATCCTCACGATCGAGTGGCAGGGAGAAGGCCAGCCGGTGCTGATGACCGGGCCGGCCACCACGGTCTTCGAAGGCGATATCGAGGTGCCTGAGCTGCCATGACCCCCTTCACGAACAACAACGACGCCAAAAACGCCATGAATCCGATCACCGAAGACGACATCGCGAACTACCTGGCGAACACGCCCGATTTCTTCGAGCGCCATGCCCAGCTGCTGGCGCAGGTGCAGCTCACCAGCCCGCACGGCAACCGCGCCGTGAGCCTGCAGGAGCGCCAGGCCGAGATGCTGCGCGAGAAGATCAAGGCGCTGGAGCACCGCCTGATGGACATGGTGCGCCACGGCACCGAGAACGTGGTCATCGCCGACCGCCTGCAGCGCTGGACCAAGGGCCTGCTGACCACGCGCGATCCGCGCAGCCTGCCGTACAGCATCGCGGTCGACCTGCAGTCGCTGTTCCTGGTGCCGCAGACGGCCATCAAGGTGTGGGACTGCGGCAGCGAATACCTCAACGAGGCCTATGCCCAGTGGGTGAGCGACGACGTGAAGGCGCTGGCCACTTCGCTGACCTCGCCTTACTGCGGGCTCAATTCGGGCTTCGAGGCGGCCAACTGGCTGCCGGAGCCGCAGGCGGCGATGTCGATCGCGCTGATTCCGCTGCGCCCCGACGCCGAATCGCCGGCCTTCGGCCTGCTGGTGCTGGCGTCGCCCGACGCGCAGCGCTTCAACGCCGAGATGGGCACCGACTTTCTCGAGCGTATCGCCGAGCTGGCGTCGGGCGGGCTTTCGCGGCTGCGTCCTTGAAACGCCCGCGCTGGTTGCGGCGGCCCTGGCAGGTCGCGCTGGCCGGCGCGCTGCTGGCCGTGGCGCTGGCGTACGCGGCCATCGGAGCGTTCATCTGGTCGCATGCCGAAGAGCTGCTGGCGCATCCGACGCAGCGGCCGGCCGACGCGGCACTGGTGCTCGGCAGCCGCGCCTATCTCGACGGAAAGCCGCACCCGTGCCTCACCGGCCGGGTCGATACGGCATTGGCGATGGCGCATGCCGGCGTGGTCAGGCAGCTGGTTTTTTCAGGCGGCGTTGATTCGGAAGACGGCCGCACGGAGGCCATGGCGATGCAGGAGCATGCCGTGGAGGCGGGCTTTGCCGGGCCGATGTTGCTGGAGCCGGCGTCGACTTCCACGCGGCTGAATCTCTCGCTGTCGCGTCCGCTGCTGCTGGCGGCCGGCGTGCGCAGCGTGGTGATCGTGTCGGAGCCGTATCACCTGTGGCGGGTCGAGCGGCTCGTGAAGATGAGCGGCTTCGACCAGAGCTTCGACGTGCAGTACGCGGCGGCGCCCACGTCGTGCTGGCGTGCCCTGGGCCCGTTCTCCAAGGGCGCATTGCGCGAGCCGGCGGCCATCATCAACAATGCCGGCCATGGCTACCTCTTCTGAGCCGGTCGCATCCACTCCATCGGACTGGATCGAGAAATACCTGGAGCACGTGCGCGTCGAGCGCCGGCTCGCGGCGCGTACGGTCGAGCTCTACGCCTTTCACCTGCAGGCCCTGCGCGACCACGCAGCCGAGGCTAGGCTGCCGCTGGACCGCGTGCAGACCGCCCACGTCCGACGCTGGATGGCGCAGCTGCACAGCGCCGGGCGCGAGCCGCGCGGCATTGCGCTGGTGCTGTCGTGCTGGCGCAGCTTCTACCGCTGGCTGGGCCACGAAGGCCTGATCGGCTTCAACCCCGTGCAGGATGTGCATGCGCCCAAGGCCGGCAAGCCCTTGCCCAAGGCGCTGGGCGTGGACGACGCGGTGCGCCTCGCCGAGCTGTACGACCCCGAGGCCGACCCCTGGACCGAGGCGCGCGACGGCGCCATCGTCGAGGTGCTCTACGGCTGCGGCCTGCGCGTGAGCGAGCTCACGGGGCTCGACGCGCAGGCGAGCGGCACGGCGCGCGGCTGGCTCGATCTCGATGCGGGCGAAGCCAATGTGCTCGGCAAGGGCAGCAAGCGCCGCATCGTGCCGATGGGCAGCAAGGCGGCCGAGGCGGTGCGCGACTGGCTCGCCGTGCGCGCAGACTGCGCCGGACTGGCCACCGCCCGGCTGCGCGACCCGCAGGCCGCGGCCGCGCTCTTCATCAGCGCCAAGGGCCTGCGGATGTCGTCGCAGGCGGTGTGGAAGCTGCTGCGCGAGCGCAGCCTCAAGGCCGGCCTTGCAGCGCCGGTGCATCCGCACATGCTGCGCCATTCGTTTGCGAGCCACGTGCTGCAGTCGAGCAGCGACCTGCGCGCGGTGCAGGAGCTGCTGGGCCACGCCAACATCGCGACCACGCAGGTCTATACACGGCTGGATTTTCAGCACCTGGCCAAGGCCTACGACGCGGCACATCCGCGTGCCAAGGCCAGGCCCGAGAACGACAAGTAAGCAAGCAACGAATAATGAAAACCCTTCGCCTCAAACCCGGCAAAGAGCGCTCGATGCAGCGCCGCCATCCCTGGGTCTTCGAATCCGCCATCGCGCGCGGTGGCGCCGACTCCGGCGAGACGGTGCGCGTGGAGTCGCACGACGGCGCCTTCCTCGCCTGGGCGGCGTTCAGCCCCACGTCCAAGATCCGCGCGCGGGCCTGGAGCTTCGTCGAAACGCAGCGCATCGACGCCGCGTTCTTCGCCTCGGTGTGCGCCCGCGCCGTGACTGCCCGCGGCCTGTTCGATCTGCAGAGCGACGGTGTGCGGCTGGTGCACGGCGAGGCCGATGGCCTGCCGGGGCTGATCGTCGACCGCTACGGAGACACGCTGGTGGCGCAGTTTCTTTCGGCCGGCGTCGAGCGCTGGAAGGACGTGCTGGCCGACGCGCTGCTCAAGGCCACCGGCCTGACGAAGCTCTACGAACGCTCCGACGCCAGCGGCCGCGAGCGCGAAGGCCTGAAGCCGGTCACGGGCTGGCTGCGCGGGGAGGGCACCACCGAAATCACGATCCGCGAGCATGGCTGGAAGCTGTCGCTCGACATCGCCACCGGCCACAAGACCGGCTTCTACCTCGACCAGCGCGACAGCCGCCAGCGCTTTGCCGAGCTGGCGCAGCACCGGCGCTTCAGGCGCGTGCTGAACTGCTTCTGCTACACGGGCGGGTTCACCGTCGCGGCGCTGGCGGGGCTGAAGGCCGCGGGCGCGCTCGAAGGCGCGGAGCTGGTGTCGGTCGATTCATCGCAACCCGCGCTCGAACGCGCACGCGGCCATCTCGCGCTCAACGGCTTCGAAGGCCAGGGCATCCAGGCGGAGTTTCTCGACGCCAACGTCAACACCGTGCTGCGGGAGTTCATCGACCAGGGGCGCACCTTCGACGCCATCGTGCTCGATCCGCCGAAGTTCGCGCCCACGGTGGCGCATGCCGAGCGCGCCGCGCGGGCCTACAAGGACATCAATCGCCTGGCGCTCAAGCTGCTGGAGCCGGGCGGCGTTCTGTTGACGTTCTCGTGCTCGGGCGGCATCAGCGCCGACCTGTTCCACAAGATCGTGGCCTCCGCGGGGCTCGATGCGGGCGTGGACGGCTATATCGCCGAGCGCCTGGGCGCAGCGCCAGACCATCCGATGACCATCGAATTCCCGGAAGGGGAGTACCTGAAGGGCCTTGTGGTGGTCCGAAAGCCAGCCTGAAACCGGCTTGACCCTGCCACCAACGCAACTCAGTGGCATTGGCTAAACTGCCGGCCACGCCTTTTTCGCCCCCTTTTTTCCTGTTTTCCGCTTCCGGAGCACTCCCTTCATGGCCCTCATTCCCGCGACCATCCTCACCGGCTTTCTCGGCTCGGGCAAGACCACGCTGCTCAAACGCATCCTGACCGAAGCCCACGGCCAGAAGATCGCGGTCATCGAGAACGAGTTCGGCGAAGAGAACATCGACAGCGACATCCTCGTGACCGAGTCGAAGGAGCAGATCGTGCAGATGAGCAACGGCTGCGTCTGCTGCACCATCCGCGAAGACCTGCGCGAGGCGCTGCAGCTGCTGGCCGCCAAGAAGCGCCAGGGCCTGCTGGATTTCGACCGCGTGGTGATCGAGACCACCGGCCTGGCCGATCCCGGCCCGGTGGCGCAGACCTTCTTCATGGACGACGAGATCGCCGAGAGCTACCTGCTCGACTCCATCCTCACGCTGGTCGATGCCAAGCATGCGCCGCAGCAGCTCAACGACCGCCAGGAAGCGCGCCGCCAGGTGGGCTTTGCCGACCAGATCTTCATCAGCAAGAGCGAGCTGGTGTCGGCCGAGGAGACCGATGCGCTCATTCATCGCCTGAAGCACATGAACCCGCGCGCGCCGCAGCAGAAGGCGCACTTCGGCGATGTGCCGCTGAAGGACATCTTCGACCTGCGCGGCTTCAACCTGAACGCCAAGCTGGACATCGACCCCGACTTCCTCAAGGAAGAAGACGATCACCACGATCATGACCACGCGCATGGCGAGGCATGCGACCACCCCTCGCACAAGCACGAAGGCGGCCACGGCCACCATCACCACACGGACGACGACGTCAAGAGCTTCGTCTACAAGGCCGACCGGCCGTTCGACCCGGCCAAACTCGAAGACTTCCTGGGTGCGATCGTCAACATCTACGGCCCGCGCATGCTGCGCTACAAAGGCGTGCTGAACATGAAGGGCACCGAGCGCAAGGTGATCTTCCAGGGCGTGCACCAGCTGATGGGCAGCGACCTGGGCCCCGAGTGGGGCAAGGACGAGGCCCGCCAGAGCCGCATGGTGTTCATCGGCATCGAGCTGCCGCGCGAGATCCTGGAACAGGGTCTAGAGCAGTGCCTGGTCTGAGGCCCTGACTTGCTCCTTCCCCCGCTGGGGGAAGGTTGGGATGGGGGCAGGCCTTCGATCGGGCTCTGCGCTTTTTTCGGAGGCCGTCGTGCCCCCACCCCGGCCCTCCCCCAGAGGGGAGGGAGAAACACCGCGGCTTACTTGCCCGCGCTGCCCATGCCGCCCAGCGGCTTGCCGTTGACCTTCAGGCTGCCGTCGCTGAACTCGACCTGGCCGGTCACGTCGTCGCCGTCGCGCTTCACGAAGCCCATGGCCTCGCCTTGCTCGACCAGGCCGGCCACCATTTCGGGCGGGGGCGTCTGGCCGCTCTCGGCGCCGGTTTCGGCCAGCTTCTCCAGCCACTTCATGGGCAGGCGCGCATGGGCCTTGAGTGCGCCGCGCTTCATCATCAGCGCGGTGCCCGGCAGTTGCAGGTCTTCGTCCGTCACGCCGGCCATGCTGACCGTGTAGCCGAGTTCGCCGCGCTTGCCGTCGATCTCGACCAGCATCCTGTCGAGGCCGGCCTCGGGGGCGTACTTGGCCATGGCCTTGAGGTCGGGCGCGAGCTGCTCGGCCAGCGCCTGCATCGCTGCCTGGGAGGCCTTGCTGCCGCCCTTGCCGCAGCCGTTGACGGCACCGGACTGCATCCAGGCGTCGGCCAGCTTCTTGTAGCCGGCGGCATGGATGCGGCGCGCGCTGCTGGTCAGCTCGAACTTGTCGATCTTGGTTTCGCCGATCTTGCCGGCGCCCTTGAGCGTGCCGCTCGACGTGTAGAGGCCGTCCTTGATGCTCGCGTCGGCCAGCAGGTCGATGCCCTGGAGCACGACGGTCGGCAGCGCCTTCGGTGTTTCGGCCGCAGCCGCGCCGTCAGCGGCTGCCTTCTTCTTGATGGCGAATTCGAGGGTGTCGAGCCGGCCTTCGCTCTTGCCGGTGGCAAGGAACCAGCCGGCGCTGCTGTCCATGTCGGCCTTGGCGGTGAGCTTGCCCATCTTCATGGTGATGCCGCTGCGCGCGTCGCTGAAGTCCAGGCCGGGCACGGTGAGGTCGTAGCGCGCCTGGGTGCGTGCTGCGTTCACTTCCACGCGGGCCTGCGCGCCTTGCCAGTCGAGCCGGCCCTTGCCTTCCTCGGCCAGCTTGACGGGCGCGACGGTCAGGTCGGTCGTGACGGCGCCGCTGAAGCCGACCTTGGTGTGCGCGGTCAGGGGCTTGGCCTTGCCGAAGAACTTCTCGACATCGGCCTGCACCTTGGCGTCGAGCACCAGCTCGCTGTCGATGGTGGCCGCCGCCAGCGTGCCGCCGGCCAGCGGGCCGTGGTGGATGGTGTCGCGGATGGTGAGGCGCAACTGCTTCGGCGGCTTGATGCCGGCGTCCTCCTCGTCGTCTTCCTCCGCTTCGTCGCCCTCGGCGGGCTTGCTGGCGACGGCCGCGGCGGCATCGGGCGCGCAGCCGATTTCCAGCGTCACGGTGCTGACGGCGCCGAGGAAGCCGCGTTCGTACTTGCGCTCGGCCACGCGCACCAGCGCGGTCTGCTTCGGCAGCTCGTCGAATGCGGTGTCGTAACGCGACTTGATCTGCGAACCGGCCCACCAGGTGCTGCCGCCGTAGGCGACGGCGATGGCCGCGGCCAGGACTCCCAAAACTGCTTTCTTGTTCAAGGCTTGCTTTCTTTTTGCGAATGATCGGATAAGCCCTGCCGCCATATGGGCAAAGGCTCGGGCCCCCCCCCGGCCCCCCCCGCCCCCCCGGGGGCGTGGAAACGGGGTTTGCCGCCCCCCCCGGCCAACCCCCCCC
>NZ_JBGLYN010000035.1:0-59309 GCF_047304045.1 Variovorax sp. Varisp85 | reverse complement strand
GCGCAAGCCGAGTTCGTCTCGCTCACGCTGGCGCCAGATCCCACCGTCGCAAATGACATTCACCTTGAGCTTCGCCGAGGCGCGATCGCGGTGAACGTGACCTGGCCGCTGAGCGCGTCAAGCCAATGCGCCGCCTGGCTGCGCGAGATCCTCAGGTGATTCGCGTCGACGCGCTGTGGCTGGCCATTGAGCCGTTGGACATGCGTGCGGGCACTGAAGCGGCGCTGGCGCGCGTGGTGCGGGTCTTCGGCGCCGCGCGCCCGCACCACGCCTACCTGTTTGCCAACCGCCGCGCCAATCGCATGAAGGTCCTGGTGCACGACGGCATCGGTATCTGGCTGTCGGCACGACGCCTGCACCAGGGCAAGTTCGTCTGGCCCAAGGACAGCGGCAGCACCCTCAGCCTGCCCCCTCCCCAGTTCGATGCACTGGTGCTCGGTCTGCCGTGGCAGCGTATCGGCGAAGCTGGGGTGATCTGCGTGCTGTAGTGCAATTGCCGAATGTGCTGATGCGTGGGTGGGCACGATGGGGCACCATCACCGTCCGTGATCGACACGGCCGACCTTGACCAACTGGACGCGCAGCAACTGCGCGAGATGGTCCTCTCGCTCAGAAGAGGAGCCGCAGCCGACAAGCTCGAGATCGAGCGCCGAGACCACGAGATCGCGTTCAAGCAGACGGCAATCGACAAGCTCACGCACGAGATGGCCGTGCTCAAGCGGCTGAAGTTCGCCGCCAAGTCTGAAGCCTTCAATGCCGAGCAGAAGAGTCTGCTGGAAGAGACCATCGACGCCGACTTGGCGGCGATGGAGCGTGAGCTGGAGGAACTCGCGGCCGCGCCGTCTGCGCAGCGTGAGAAGCAGCAACCCAAGCGCCAGCCACTGCCCGCGCACTTGCCGCGCCGGGAGATCCGCCACGAGCCCGAGAGCACCACCTGTGCCTGCGGCTGCACCCTCCAGCGCATCGGTGAGGATGTGGCCGAGAAGCTCGACTATCAGCCTGGCGTCTTCACGGTGGAGCGCCACGTTCGCGGCAAATGGGTCTGCACGAAGTGCGAGACGCTGGTGCAGGCGCCCGTCGCCCCGCACATCATCGACAAGGGCATCCCGACGGCTCGGTTGCTCTCACAGGTGCTGGTAGGCAAGTACTTGGATCACCTGCCGCTGTACAGGCAGGAAGCCATCTTCGGTCGCGCGGGTGTCGCCATCCCGCGCTCGACGCTGGCCAGCTGGGTCGGGCAGTGCGGCGTGCAGCTGCAGCCTCTGGTCGACGCGCTCAAGCGCGAGATGCTCGAAGACCGCGTGCTGCATGCCGACGAGACGCCGGTGGCGATGCTCAAACCCGGCAACGGCAAGACACACCGGGCGTACCTCTGGAGCTACTGCACGACGAGCTACAGCGCGCTGCGCGCGGTGGTGTTCGACTTCGCCGACAGCCGTGGTGGCCAGCATGCACGCGCCTTCCTCGGGCTGCCGGGCGAGCATGGCTGGCGCGGCACGCTTGTGTGCGATGACTTCAGCGGCTACAAGGCGTGCTTCGAGCTCGGCGTTACCGAGGCGGGCTGCTTGGCGCACGCCAGGCGCAAGTTCCACGAACTCTGGGCCAATCACGGCAGCCCGGTCGGCGAGCAGGCGCTGAAGTTCTTCGGTGAGCTCTACGCCGTCGAACGCGAGGTTGCCGAATTGATGCCTGAGGAGCGAAGGCGAATACGACAAGAGAAGTCGCACAAGGTGGCCGATGCCCTGCAGCAATGGCTCGCCGGGCAACGGCAGAGGGTGCCGGATGGTTCGGCCACGGCCAGGGCAATCGACTACAGCCTCAAGCGCTGGCAGGCGCTCACGCGCTACATCGACGACAGCGATCTGCCGGCGGACAACAACTGGGTGGAGAACCAGATCCGCCCGATCGCCATCGGACGATCGAATTGGCTGTTCGCGGGATCGCTACGGGCAGGCCAGCGCGCGGCGGCCATCATGAGCTTGATCCAGTCAGCGAAGCTCAATGGACATGAGCCGCACGCGTACCTCAGCGACGTCCTCGAGCGGCTGCCCACGCAGCCGGCCAGTCGCGTCGGAGATTTGCTGCCGCATCGCTGGCAGCCAACCGCCGTGCACTGATCGAAGGACCGTCGTCAAGACGGGATCACCGCGCGCTTACGCCGCGCGTCGCTTTCGGCTATATCTGGGACGTGTTGGCATAGGGTGCGACTGACGCACGTTCTCGTTGACATTGAAGTTCTCGTCGATGGCAGGGAAGGTCCTCTCTGGGCGCAGTCCTCGCGTTCGCCATTCCATGCAGCCGGCGCTGATCGGCGTTGCGGCTGCAGGATGGTGAAGGTGGAGCCCGGTTGCATCCATGAGCCGATGAGCGTGCCGCACGCCGCATTCCAGCGCGACGATAAAGGGGCTCGCAGATGCAGCCCAGGATCAGGACCGATCACGCATGCGACTGGTCAACAAGATCAAGGAGGCCTGCGCGCGCAACGGCAGTGGCGCTATGGTGCTGTTCCGCAACGAGGCGCAGCAGCAGCCTAAACGTCCCGACGCCCGAGTTCAGGCCGTTAAAGCTTTCGGAGTTGTAATTACTCCATCGGATGCCAACGCTTCGATAGCAAGCGCATCCATTCCCAACCAGTCAGCAAGGATTTCAGCCGTATGCTCGCCCAACTCCGGTGCCGGCTCAAACTCGCGAGTCGGCGTATTCGACATTCTTGGAACGACCGCTGGGACCTTCAACGGGCCTAGGCGTGGGTGTTCCATTGTCGCAATATTGCCGCGCGCTTTATAGTGTTCATCCTCCGTGATTTCTTGCACGGACAGGATCGGGGAAAATGCAAGGCCTGCCTTCTCGAGCGACGCCATGACTACCTCGACGGGTTGCTTATAAATCCAATCTGCAACTATCGCATTGATGGCGTCCAAATTTTGGACACGGCGGGCATGACTGGTGAATCTTTCATCCGTGATCAAAGACGGCATCTCCATGAGCTCACAAAGCCGCTTGAAAACTGTGTCCGCAGACACCGTCAGCGCAATGTATCGTCCATCGGAAGTAGGAAAATGATCGCCGGGAGCAGCAGCGAAGTGCTTGTTCCCCGTGCGCTCCCGTTTGGTATTGGATTTTTCATAGGCGGTCACCATGACATCGGTAAAACGGAAGACCGCTTCGTAGAGCGCCAGATCAATATGTTGCCCGGTGCCCCCAGCGGCATCTCGCCCGTAGAGTGCAAGCATGGTACCGAATGCACCAAACAGTGCGGCTTGATAGTCTGCCATTGCAACCCCTGGTCTGACAGGCGGGCGGTCTGGAAATCCCGTGATGTTTAAGACGCCCGCGAAGGCCAATGCGATCCGGTCGTAGGCTGCTCGGGAAGCGTAGGGGCCGGTTTGACCGTAGCCAGAAATGCTGAGCAAAATTAGATCGGGATTAACCTTGCTGAGCGTGTCATACCCAATCCCCCATTTCTCCATCGTCCCCGGACGGAAATTCTCAACTACGACGTCCGCCTTAGAAGCCAAATCAAGGAGCAACTTCTGCCCTGCCGGTACACGTAGGTCGATTGTTACGGACTTTTTATTTCTTCCTTCCACGTGCCAGCTGAGGCTCTCGCCATCTGCAAACGGTCCTAACTTGCGGATCGTGTCGCCTCCTCCAGGCTGTTCGATCTTGATGACATCGGCGCCGAAATCGCCCAAAAGTGTTGCAGCCACGGGACCAGCGAGCATGGTTCCCAAATCAAGTACCCGCACACCCGTCAACGGGTATGTCTTCACAGCAATAGAAGTCATCATTCGTCACCTTGAATTTAGGGGCTCGCAGAATCGCGCAGCGACATTTGAACGGCATGCCGGAGGGCTGGAGTAGCGAAACGAGCTCGGATGAAGGGGAAGACGCCCCACAGCCGACTTGCCATTTAATTTAACTGGATGTTTGCGCTCCGAATGACTTTCCCATATACCTCGGTATCGCTGCGCATCACGGACAAGAGTTCTTCCGGAGTACTCCCCACTGGACTGATCCCCATGCGTTCGATCTTCGCGGAGACCTCCGGCGTTGCGATGATGCGAGCCATCTCGTTTGAAAGTTTTGTGATGATCGGCGTGGGAGTGCCTGCTGGCGCGAGAATGCCCAACCAACCATCCTGTTCGAACGAGCGATAACCCAGTTCACGGAAGTTTCTAAGTTCAGGCAGTCCCGGAAGCCGTCGCGTGCCCGTCACTGCCAAGAAGCGGAACTTTTCTGTGAATTGACGTGCGGTGACGCTGTCCAGGAAACCTGCGCTCACCTGTTGGCCTATCAAATTGGTTGCCAGGGGCGCACTTCCTTGAAAAGCGACCAAGGGCAGATCCAATCCCGCTTGTTGATTGAGCATGATGCTCAGCAACTGCGAGGGTGTACCCACGCCATAGTTGCCAATACTGAATTGACTGGGATTGGCCTTCGCCTGGCGAACGAACTCTTCAAGTGAAGTTGGTCCGCTTTTCGGCACGGCGAGCAACAAGGGTAGGCGAGCGATAAGGGTGATAGGAGCCAGTTCCTTGAAGGGATCCACGGTGGCACTTCGTACCAGTAGGGGCTGAAGTACCAGCCCTGATACTCCCAACAGAATCGTATATCCGTCGGCCGGCGCGCGCGCCACGGCACGAGCTCCCACCATGCCGCCTGCGCCGGTCCGATTCTCGATGATCACGGGCTGGCGCAATGAATCTTGGAGCTTCTGCCCGACGACGCGCGCCGTTTGGTCGGCCACGCCGCCGGCGGGATAAGGAACAACCAGCGTGATGGGTTTAGCAGGGAAAGTTGCAGCGCTGCCTTGAGCCAAGGAAGTGGCGGCCATCGTAGCGAGGCCGAGAGAGAGGCACAGCTTGGCCAATGACAGGAATCGCATTTCAAGTCTCCGTTTGGATGGGGGCTGATTCTTAGAGTTGCTGAACTTTCTCCTGGTCGAGCCAGACGGCGTGCACGCCGAACGGAACGCGTTGCGGAAGGTGCAGGCGACAGACTTCGTCCATGGTCTTGGCATCCAGCACGAGAACCTCGGCCCTGTCCTTCTCCATCATCAGGTCCAGGATGTAGCCGTCATCCTCATCGACCGCGCCCTTCTTAGGAACGAACAGCGGTTCTCCGCCGTATTGGTTTCCGTAGTCCACATACTTGATTTCGCGCTCGTTCAGGATGTCGTACTTGAGGGTGCCCTTGCCCATGTAGCCCTCCTTCTGCTCATCAAGGAGGTAGCAGTAGCGCATCTTCTTCCCGCGGTATCCGACGTGGAAAGAGCAACGTTCGTAGCCCCACTCGACGAGCACTCGGTCTTCCAGCACCTCGTGAGCTTCCGGATCAATCACCCATCGCGAAAGCTGAGCATGCGACTCTTCCGGGGTGTGAATGGGGACCGTAGTAGGGTATTCGTGGAATCGCGGACCGTACATCACGATGTTCGTGCCCCCGTCGGGCCTTTCTTCTTCCCACGCATTGAGCAAATGCCAAATTGCACCTGGCCTGCTCGTCGAGATCCAGCGAATTGGCGTGTCGCTATCGAACTTGCGCGGCAGTACGCCGAAGCGCATGTTGTATCCGGTGTCCCAGTAGTACATGCTCCCGTTTTCTTGCTGCAGCCCATTTCTATCGACCCGCATGGAGATGTCCGGGAAGATGATGTAGTTCTCGGTGATGCAGCACTCATGGATCCACGCCATATGCTTCGGCGGCTGCTGATAAGTAAGTGACCGAACCACTTCGTTGTTCGACACCTGCACAATGGTGATACTTCCGTCATAGCGGTTGGTCGCCACGCTGTACATGTCGCCGGTGTCAGGATCGATCGCGGGATGGGCGGAGAACGGTCCGGTCAGCTTTCCTCCCCAAGTGGTGGGCTCGCCAGTACCATCGATGACCAGTTCCCCGTTTTCCTTTCGGACATACAAAAGAAACGGATAGCCGGCCTCGTTAAACGTGTAGAGCTGGCCTTGGTGGAACTGGATGGCCGTGCCGTTGCCCGTGCCGCTGAACTTGAGTTCCGGCAACGCACCTTCCTTGTATTGCTTTTGCAGCCATTCCATTTTGGCTAAAGTCGCCTTGCCCCCGGTCAGCAGTTCACCCATGCTGATGTAGACGTCTCGGCCAAGCGCCCTTTCAACTTGGAAGCGCTTCGAACGGACATAAGAATTGGTATAGGTGGCCTGACCATTCTTGATGTGGACCTGGTGAAGCATGCCTGGCCCATCGAACATCTGATACCGGATCGCCATTGGATCAAACTGAGGATTCGTTCCGTTGCGGATATATACGCCCTCAAGATCCGGCGGGAGGGTGCCCGTGACCGTGACAGGCGCGCGCTGCAACTCGGTATGAATCGCACGGAAGCCCCAATGGCTATAGGCACTCTGTTGGTTGTAGGCCTGCGCCTGGATGGCGGCATCGATGGTCTCAAGTTCTCTTTTTTGGGTTTCGGTGAGTTGCATGATCATGGGTTCCCAGAAATTCTTCGAAAGAAGTACAACAACAAAGTCACCGCGGGCAGGGTCCGGCTCAGCCGTTTGAGCGGCATTTCGAATGATGCGTCCTACGGATCACCTGCGAGGCGGACCCTGCTCGTGGGTACAACGGCCGCTGTCGCACCCCGCCCGGGTTTGCGACACGTTGGTATGACCATTGCATATTGCTATGATAGAAGGCCTCTCCCCTGAGGCTCAAGCCCCTGCAGCATGATTATTTCCAGGGGCGCGTGAGTTTTCGTATCGCCTCGGCGGCGCAATTCAGCCGCCCCGCGCTATCGGTACGATGATTTACTGTCAGGCCAACAATCTTGTACAAGATCGCCTCGAGAGAGCGCGGAGTGTGTGGGATCTCGACTAAGGCATGCGCAATGGATCAAACAGCCGCCAAAGTACCCGCAATGTTTCAACCCATACCGGCGCAGCGGGCGTTTGAAGTTGTCTGCGAACGGATTCGCGAGCTTGTCGCGAGCGGCAGATTAAAGAAAGGGGACAAGCTGCCTCCTGAGCGTGAGTTGGCGGTTCAGCTTGGCGTCAGCCGTCTTGCAATACGCGAAGCCTTCAGAAGCCTTGAGAACGCTGGCCTCATAGCCTTGCAGAGGGGGCCAAAAGGCGGCGCGTTTATTCAGGCCAGTTCCGATCGCAAGATGACGGAGCTGATGCAGGACATGCTCAATCTGGGAACGATCACGCTAAGCGAGCTGACTGAAGCACGTATATTCATACTCGCTTCGGTTGCACGCTTGGCATGTGAACGAGCCACAACCCAAGACCTAGAGCAAATCGAAGAGAACGTAAGACTTAACGAGGTGGCGCTTAAATCCGGAAGTCGGGAAATTCGGTTGCAGCATGCCACCGACTTCTATGAACTGCTGGCGTCAGCCACAAAAAACAAGGTTATGACGGTTGTCGTCCGATCCCTAACAGACGTGATAAGAGTTATCTTGCAGCGCATCGAAATATATCCGACGCAAGATCTGGCGTTGTCAAGAAGGCGGTTCCTTGAAGCGCTTCAGGCTCGGAATGGGGATCAGGCAGCTCAAGAAATGCACACGCACCTTCGCAAGCTGCACGAACACATCGTTAGGCATGCCGTGGAGCAAAAGCAATCACCCGATTTGACGATGTTATAGGCCCCAGCAATGCGCCACTTGCCAAGTGCCACTAAGCGAAAATTAAAGAATACTCCGCGCGATAATTTCTTTCATGATCTCGTTTGAGCCCCCGTAAATCGGCCCAACGCGTACGTTTGCATACATTCTTGCGATCGGATAATCCATGATATAGCCGTTTCCTCCATGCAGTTGGAGGCATTCGTTGACTATCTCATTGCATCGCTGCGTGCTCCACCATTTCGCCATTGCCGCCTCAGAAGCGTCAAGATCACCATCTAGGCACCTGACTAAGCAATTGTCCAAAAACACCCGTGCAACCTTGGCCTGAGTTGCACATTCGGCGAGCTTGAATCGCGTGTTTTGGAGCTGCGACAGGGATTGTCCGAAGACCTTTCGACTCTTGACGTAGTCGATGGTCATCGCCACAGCTCGTTCCATTTGCGCCACGGCATTCATGGCTATGTACAGCCGCTCCGCTGGCAATTGCGCCATCAACTGCGAAAAGCCCTTGTTCTCCTCGGTGCCAAGAAGATTTTTCAACGGCACCTTTACGTCATCGAAGAAAAGTTCTGCAGTATCAGAGCCTTTATTTCCTAATTTCTCCAATACGCGGCCTTTGCGATAGCCCTCTAGGTTGTTAGTTTCTAAAACTATTATGGACAATCCACGCGCGCCCTTTGCTTCGGGATCGGTACGCGCGACCACGAATACCAAGTCTGCGTGATAACCATTCGTGATAAACGTCTTGGAACCGTTGACTACATAGTGTTCGTCTTGGCGCCGTGCCCGTGTCTTAATCGCTTGAAGATCGGAGCCCGCATCCGGCTCGGACATAGCGATTGCACCAACCAACTCCCCCGAGGCCATACCAGGCAGCCAACGGCGCTTCTGCTCCTCTGTTCCGTAGTGCAGCAAGTAGTGGGCAACGATACCGCTGTGTACCGTGTTGCTGAAGCTTCCTATCAGTGCTCGCGACTGTTCGCTAAAAATAACAATGTCATGCGCTAGGCTTCCTCCGCCTCCACCGTATTCCTCAGGAATGCTCGCACAAAGCAAACCCATGGCGCCTGCTTCGTTCCAAGCACTCCGGTCCATCAACATGTTGTGCGCCCATTCCTCCTCTCGAGGCACGAATTGTTCCTCGAAGAATCGGCGGCTCGCTTCCTGCAGCATTTCCAATTCCGGGGTCAACCAAGGCGACTTGTATTCTTTCATGTTTTATCCGGTAAATTGTCACGTATGTGCCATGGCTATTCTTATTTCATAGCAGGCCAGATGAGGCAATCCACTGCTAAATTTCCGTGGATCTAAATCTCAGCTACGGCTGGGATAACCGCCATAGTTAGGCGAGACACGCAAGTAAGCTTGCCCGCCTGATCGGAAATATCAATCTTCCACACCTGTGTGGTCCGCCCGATGTGGATCGGCATGGCGCGCCCCGTAACCCAGCCCTCACGTACGGCGCGTAGATGGTTGGCGTTTATATCCAGACCAACCACGCTGCTTCCCTCGGAACAACAATGGGCCGCGCCGATCGATCCCAGCGTTTCGGCTAGCACGACCGACACGCCTCCGTGCAGCAGGCCCATCGGCTGGCATGTTTGCCTAGTCACCGGGAGCCGCGCAGTGAGGAAATCTTCCCCCACCTCCATAAACTCTATTCCGAGATGGGTTATTGCGGTATTAGCCGCGCGCCGGGTAAGAGAAGCGACCGAAACCGGTTTTTTCCAGATCAACATGAATGATAACAATTGTTAATAAAGCGATTGTTCGGATGGAAAATTAAAATTGACCACGCTCCTGCTGGCGCTAAAGCAGGTGTCTCCCGTACTTCGCAATTTAGCCACCATCATTCCGGCAACTGCAGCGTCGATGTCGGTGTCGTCGAACACTGTGTAAAGCTGCATTTCCACCAGGGTTCCAAAGGATTCGCTTGACTATGCCAGCGCACTGCGCCCGAATTGTCAGATTGTCCGGAACGCCTCTTCGTGCGGCAAGCGATGAAAGCTTGAGCGGCGTGAGTTAATCTCATGCTCCTGCCTACCAGAGCGCAGCTTGGTGCCAGCGAACACACATCGCTGGCGCCTTGCATTGAGCGCCGCGCGGAGAAGCTGGGAGCCGGATTGCTGCTCAAGATGAGGAGTACTTTCACTGCCCGGAAGAGACGGCCGCGACCTTGCGTGACGGATAGGCGGCCATGGGCGACCGACGTGTCGGTTCGACGATGGCGGCTATTGAGCAGGCAGGTCCTTGTTGTTGTCGAAGTGGTAGTTGACCGTATCCATGGAGGGGGCCACTTCCCCGGCCTGCCCTCATGCTGATGCCGTCGAGTGCCATGTTCGGAGATCAGCTCATAGACTGTCCGAGCACATGTCGGCGCATCGTTTCCTGACCAGGGACGAGGCCGGGATCGCCTTGCGGCAATTGCATCGTTTGCTTGGCTGTTCACGGTGCGATTGCCAGTGCACCAGCGTGTGATAAAGGCGACTCAAACGTGAGATTGTCTGGTGCGACGTGAGTATTCGTCGATTGTGCGCTTGCGTACTCTGCGGAAAATGCTTCGAGCCATGACGCTCAAAACATCCCAATCCCAAACACTTGCAGATCGTCTCGCCGACAAGACGCTGCTCAGGCAGCTCAATCTGATCGACGGCGAATGGCGCAGCGCCGCCTCCGGCGAGGTGCATCTGGTCGTCAATCCTGCAAATGACGCCCGATTGGCGCACGTGCCTGCCTCGGACGCGCAAGATGCCGCCGCGGCCGTAGAAGCGGCGCACCGCGCCCTGCCAGCATGGTCCAGCCTCACTGCGAAGGAGCGTGCGGCTGTCCTGCGTCGTTGGTACGAGTTGATCCTTGCACACCGAGAAGATCTCGGGCTCATCCTCGCCAGCGAGCAGGGTAAGCCTTTGGCCGAGTCCATTGGTGAGGTGGTCTACGGCGCTGGCTTCGTTGAGTGGTTTGCGGAAGAGGCCAAGCGTGTTTACGGCGATGTCATTCCGCCGCACGTGCGCGACCGCCGCCTCGTCGTCGTGAAGCAGGCCGTCGGTGTCGCGGCGATGGTCACACCCTGGAACTTCCCCAGCGCCATGATCACCCGCAAGGCAGCGCCTGCCCTGGCGGCTGGATGTACGGTGGTGCTCAAGCCTGCGGAGGACACGCCGTTGTCTGCGCTGGCATTGGGTGAGCTGGCGCTGCGCGCGGGCGTACCGGCGGGCGTTTTCAACATCGTAACTACGGCAAAGCCGGCACCGGTAGGGGAGGTCTTCACTACGCACCCGGCGGTCCGAAAATTGTCCTTCACCGGCTCCACGCGTGTGGGAAAGCTGCTCATGTCGCAGTGTGCAGGAACAGTCAAGAAGGTGTCGCTAGAACTGGGCGGCAACGCTGCTTTCATCGTGTTCGACGATGCGGATCTGGACGCCGCGTTGGCAGGTCTGCTGGCGGTAAAGTTTCGCAACACGGGGCAGACATGCGTTAGCGCCAACCGCATCTTCGTGCAGGCCGGCATCTTCGATCGTTTCTGCAACATGTTGAGCGAGGCTGTAGCTGGCATGAAGGTCGGTGATCCGCTTGCGCCCGGCATCCAGCAAGGTCCGCTGATCAATCATGCCGCCCTGGAAAAGGTGCAAACGCTGGTGGGCGATGCCTTGGCTCGCGGTGCCAAGGTGGAAACTGGCGGCACCGTGCATCAACTCGGCGGGCTCTTCTTTCGCC
Organism: Variovorax sp. Varisp85; assembly: GCF_047304045.1. Taxonomy (NCBI): domain Bacteria; kingdom Pseudomonadati; phylum Pseudomonadota; class Betaproteobacteria; order Burkholderiales; family Comamonadaceae; genus Variovorax; species Variovorax sp. Varisp85. The sequence continues at coordinate 47,986 of NZ_JBGLYN010000035.1, read as the reverse complement.
CGACGGTGCTCTCCGGCGTCACGGGTGATATGCGCATGTGCCACGAAGAGATCTTTGGGCCCGTGGCAGCTCTGCAGCGGTTCGAGCATGAAGCGGACGTTGTCGCCACTGCCAATGACACACCTTACGGCTTGGCGGGCTACTTCTACAGCAGGGACGTTGGTCGCGCATGGCGGGTTGCCGAGGCGCTGGAGGTCGGCATGGTGGGCGTGAACGAAGGCGGCATATCCACCGAACTCGCTCCATTCGGAGGCGTGAAGGAGTCCGGCATCGGGCGCGAAGGCTCGAAATACGGGATTGAAGAGTACATCGAGACGAAGTACATCTGCTTCGGCGGCATCGCTTGAGGCCCGAGCGTACGGGCCATTCTTTCCAGCTTTGATGCGGGCAAGCTGATCGCACTTGCGGCATAACGTCGATATTGGCCAATGCGGGGATCCGTTGGTGCCAATTCGAGGCCGTCGGAGTGACTTCTGCGGCTGCATCGCGCGGCCACGCAGTGGCGCATCCGAGGAGCAACTGGAGTCACCCCCGCGCACGGGCTGCGGGCGCTATTTATTTTCCAAGCAGTCCCTGCACTCAGCGAGATCGTCGTTTCCTGGTTCTTGCGAATCGATCTCCGACGGCCCTATTCCGTTCGGTTATGCGGCTCCTCAAGCCTTTCTATTGGACTGTGAAAGAGCCCTGAGCCACGATTCCCCGATACGCCATCCGGCGTTCAACCTGAGAGGAATCAAATGTCAGACTGGTCGCTTCGCGACAGGGCCTGTGTCGTCGGTGTCGGAACGACGGCCTATGGATCCTTCCCCGAATCGGATGCCTATGGGCTGGGCGCGGACGCGCTCCAGCGTGCCGTCGAAGACGCCGGCCTGAAGCCGGAACAAATCGACGGGCTGATCGTCAGCCGCATCCCATCGTTCGAGCGCTTCGCCGAAGTCGCAGGGCTCAACCCGCGCTTCACCATGCAGACGCCCGTGCATGGCCGCTTCGCCTCGATCTCTCTCGAGTTGGCGGCCAACGCGCTTGCCTGCGGCGAGGCCAACTATGTAGCCCTTGTGTATGGCAACAACGGTCGCTCGCAGCGGATGAACTATGGCGGCGGCGACGCCACCTGGTCGCCCTGGGGCATGACCTCGCCGGGCGCGCTGCACGCGATGATGTGGCGCCATCACATGAACCAGTACGGGTCGTGCTCCGAGGACCTGGCCCACATCGCGGTGGCGTTCCGTAAGCACGCCATGCTGAACCCGGATGCCGTGATGCGGGAGCCGCTGACCGTGGAGCAGCATCAGGCAGGGCGCTTCATTGCGGACCCGCTGCGGCTGAATGACTACTGTCTGATTAATGACGGCGGAGTGGCCTGGATCATGACCACGCCCGAGCGAGCGCGAGATCTGCGGGGCAAGCCGGTGTACGTGAGCGGCTATGCCCGCCGCGACACCTACGACAACAGTTCCACGTTCCATCCGGATCTGTGGCATCCGGCGTTGCAAGAGGTTTCCCGCGAGGTGCACGCGCGCTCGGGGATCTCGCGCGCAGACCTGAGCGGCCTGATGATCTACGACAACTTCACGCCTACCGTGCTGTTCGCGCTGGAGGGCATGGGCTTTTGCGAGCGCGGCGAGGGCGGCGCATTCGTGCGCGACGGCATGCTTGAACTAGGGCGCGGCCGCTGGCCCACCAACACCAGTGGCGGCCATCTGTCGGAGTCGTACATGCAGGGCTGGGCACTGATTGCTGAGGCCGTGCGCCAGCTGCGTGGCAGCGCGGGCGAACGGCAGATCCCGGACTGCAAGGCCCTGCAGTACATCTGCGCAACCAACTGCGCCACTTCAATCATTTTCAGGAACTGAGTCCATGAGCGAAACATCGACTCCCTACCGCAAGCCGCTCCCCGTCATCGACGTCTGGAGCAGGCCCTTCTGGAACGCCTGCCGCGAGCATCGCCTGCTCATGCAGCGCGACAAGGCGACCGGCGAGTTCTGGTTTCCGCCTTCGCCCGTGGTACCGCGTACGCTCTCCAGGGAATGGGAATGGGCGGAGCTCTCCGGCTTGGGCACCGTCATCTCGTGGGTCGTCTTCCATCAAAAATACTACGCTGGCTTCGCCGACGAGCTGCCGTACAACGTGGCAATGGTCCAACTGGACGAAGGCCCGTTCATCTTCACCAATCTGGTCGGCATTGCGAACGATGACATCCGCATCGGCCAACGTGTTTGCGTGACGTTCCGCGACGCCAACGAGCAAGTTTCAATCCCGGTGTTCGAGCCGGTGCGGGAGGACGCTCGATGAGCACACCGCAAGAACCTGTTCTTCTGGAAGACCGTGGCGACTACGGACTGATCCGGCTGAACCGCCCGGCCCAGCGCAATGCCATGAACGGCGCGGCCCGCAAAGGGCTGCTCCAATGCCTCGAACGGGCCCGCGGCACGTACAAGGTCCTGGTCATCACGGGGCAGGACGGCAGCTTTTGCAGCGGCGTGGACCTGAAGGAAGTCGCGTCCGCCACTCAGCGTGAACGGGAGTTAGCTCCGCGCGAATGGGTGGAGGTGTTGCTGGCGATCCGCCGTCACCCTGCCGTCTTCATCGCGGCCGTCGGGGGTTATGCGCTGGGCGGTGGGGTGTCGTTGATCAACGTGTGCGACCTAGCGATCGCTGCGGACGAAGCGCCGATCGGCATGCCTGAGCTCGGCTTTGGCATGTATCCCGCGATGGCAGGGCCGTCCACGCAGATGATGCTGCCGCCGAAGCGCGCGGCCTGGATGGTGCTCACGGCTGATCGCATCGACGGCCGTACCGCCGCTCAGTGGGGACTTGTGAACGAGAGCGTACCGTTGGCTGACCTGGAGGGCGCCGCGGACGCACTGGCGAAACGGATCGCCCGGCATGACGCCATTGCGCTTTCCGAGAGCAAGCGTGCGCTCGAGATGATCCCGAAGCGAATCACCGAACTGGAACCGGGTTTCGACTACGCGATGGCTCTCAACGTCGGTATTCGGGCGCGCACGACGGTTCAGGCCGAAGGCATCGCAGCGTTCAAGGACAAAGCATGACGAAGCCTCTCCAAGGCCGTGTTGTGCTTGAGGCCGTTTCGCCACGCAGCAGTTGGGGGGTGCGACTCGCTGCTGCTTTCGCGGGTCGAATTGCTGCCGACCTCGGCGCGCAGGTCATCTGCCTGCAACCCGCTGGCGAGGCCGCGCTGCCGGACACGAGTGCTGCGATCGAAGAGGCGTCAGCGCTCCATTCGTTTCTCTGCGCAGGCAAGAACGTGATGAAGGGCGTCGCGGGCGACGCGGCCTCGACATTGGCGCGTGAAATCGCGGGCGGCGCGAATGCCCTGCTCGGGGATGTTTGGCTGCGCAATGCCGCGACCGACGCCCTCGGCCAGAAGCTGGCTGCCGGTGCCCCGCGCGCTATCGTGCAAGTGGACACGCTGCCCTGCCAGCATGCATGCGAACCGCCGGCCAGCGAGTTCACCGTCGAAGCCGAGAGCGGCTTGCTGGATCTGGTCGGCGATGCATGGCGCGAGCCCGTGCGCCTTGCCGGCCATCAGGTCGCTTATTCCGCCGGTCTGGCGGCGTACACCGGTATGGTGGCGGCGTTCTGTCGCCGCGGGCTGCGGCCGCCAGTCGTGCGTGTGAGCCTGCTGGAAACAGCCCTGTGGCTGAACTGGAAGAACTTGGCAACGGTTTCTATTGGCGAGACGCCTGCCACGCGTTCCGGCCAGGCGATGAGCTGGCCGGTGGTGCGGTGTGCGGACGGCTGGGTGGCGGTGGTCTACCAACCCCACGAGTGGGAGACGTTGCGTGACACGCTGGGTGATCCGCGTCTGCGAGATCCCCGGTTCGGTACCCCTGCGGGCCGTGCTTCGCACGCGTCCGAACTCGCTGCGCTGTTCGAAGGTTCGCTGACCAGATTGACACGGGACGAGGTGAACGAGCTCGCCGCGCGACACCGGTTGCCCCTGGGCGTCGTGCAAAGCGCCGGTGAGCTGGCGGACGATCCGCACTATCGCGCGCGCGGGTTCGTGCGCTCCGTCGCGTCGGATGCAGGCAGCGTGTCCCTGCCGCGCCTTCCAGTTTTCTGGAGCGGTGAGCTGTTTGCGCCGGGGCGAATTCCGGCGCGCAGCGTGCAGGAAGAGGAGACTGCGGCATGACCGGTCCTCTCGCAGGATGCAGGGTCCTGGACCTGGGCATCATCACCGCCGGCGCGGCGACCTCGGCCATGCTTGCGGACCTCGGTGCCGATGTGATCAAGGTGGAATCACCGGGCTACCACGATCCGTTCCGTCGCTGGAGCGGGCCGGGCGGCGCCGACGATTCGCCATTCTTCCGGTTCACCAACCGCAACAAGCAGGGAGTCGGCATCGACATCAAGCGGCCTGAGGGCAGGGCGGTGTTCATGCGTCTGGTTGCCCGTTCCGACGTGGTGGTGGAGAACTTCCGACGTGGCGTGCTGGCCAAGCTTGGCATCGACTACCCGCAGCTGCGCGCGGTGCGGCCTTCTATCATCCTGGCCTCGCTGTCCAGCCATGGCGAGTTCGGTCCCGACGCCGACCGCGTATCGTTCGGCACGACGCTCGAAGCGATGTCGGGTCTTGCGGCGGAAACAGGGTACGCGGGCGGAACGCCGACGGTGAGCGGCCGCGAGCTGAACTATCCCGACCAGGTCGTTGCGATCTTCGCGGCGGGCATGGTGGTCACAGCCTGGCACGCAGCCCAGGGTGGCCAGGGAGTGCACCTGGACCTGTCCCAGCGCGAGCTGACGAGCTTCCTGCTTGGCGAGCGCTTCGTGCTGGGCGCTTCGGGTCAGCCTCGGGGCAATGCAGATCCGCTCTACGCGCTCCAGAATTGCTATGCGTCTCAAGACAAGGTGTGGATTGCCGTTAGCGTGGAGCAGCGGCAGCTTCCGTCGTTGGTCGGACTGGTGGCCGATTCGACTGTCGGACGGGTCCAGGAGCGCTTGGTGCGGTGGATAGCCACTCGCACAGCCGAAGAGGCTGTCGAAGCACTGGCCGCGCTGGGCATTGCCACTGCGCCCGTGCGGGACGGGCGCGCAGCCGCCCAGGGGCGGGGTACCTCCTGGTGGGAAGCCGTCGGGACCCTGCCTGATGGCTCTCTCGCCAAGGGCTTCCCGTTTCAGTTCGAGGATGAGCCGATGCAATTGACGCGGCCCGCACCCTCGATCGGGCAGGACACCGCGCAGGTCTTGCAGGATCTCGGCGGCTACACGTCGCAGGAGATCGCGGCCTTGCGCAAGGACGGCGTGATCGAATGCGCGGACACCTGATTCCGTTCGCGTCAGTCTTCGCCGATCCAGGTGGCACCGACCCAGCGGCCTTCTTGGATCAAGGTGCGGGTGAGCGCGTTCAGTTCATTGGCAACGGCGCGAACCGCCAGGGAGTTGCGACGCATCATCGACACGGCAATTCCGGTGCGGCGCTGCAGCTCTTCGCTGGCCAGCGGCGTGAACTTCAGTTGCCCGCTGGCCGCCTCCGCGGCGACGATGTTTATGGGCAGCACTGCGTAGCCGAGGTTCAGTTGCAACATCTCCTTCTGCACTCGCGTGTCGTTCGTTTCGGCGACGACGTTGAGCTTGACGCCCTGCGCCTCGCTCGCGTGGTCGAGAATCAGGCGCAGCCCCCGGTAGAAGGTTGGCAGGATCAAGGGCAGGCTCACCAGGCGCTGGAGCCCAATGGGCTCGCGCCCATGGTCTTCCAATGCCGGGCCGCCAACCAGGCACAGCTGTTCCGCAAAGAGCGGCTGCATGTCCAACTGGCTCGACTGCTTGTAGTCGGTCAACATGGCGAGGCCGACGTCACCCGATTCCAGCCACTCGCGCAGCCGGTCCGAATAGCTCGTGAATATCCGCAGCAGCAGGTCCGGATGGCTGGCCCGCAGCGCGGCCACCAGCGGGGCGGCGATCATCTCGCTGTGGCTCGTCAGGAGTCCCAGTTCCACTGTGCCGCGCACCGCACCCGGACTGGCCGCCAGGATTTCCGTGCGTGCGCCATCGATCTCCCGCAGCGCGCGCCGCGCCCGGTCAATCAGGCGCGCGCCAGCATCCGTGAGGTCCATGCCACGTGGCGTGCGCTCGAACAGCGTGGTGCCCAGTTCGTCCTCAAGCATGCGCAGCTGGCGCGACAGCGCTGGCTGAACCAGATGCAATGTTTCGGAGGCCCGTGTGATGCTTCCCGTGTCGGCAATGGCCAGGAATGCGCGCAGCTGCTTGATGTCCACCTCGGGTCTCCTCGTCGCGAAATCCGTCGCGATCGTCATTCGATTCTAAGCAGCAGAGTACCCGGGGAGAGCCTGCCAACTGGCGGTGCTCCCCAATAACGTTGAATATTTGAAATGGAGACAAAGATCATGATGAATCGACGCAGAACTCTCGTTGCGCTGGGGGCTTCCGTGCTCGCGCATGTCGCGCGGGCACAGTCCTACCCCATCCGCCCGATCAAGCTGGTGGTGCCCACTTCCGCGGGCGGCATCGCGGATTTCATCGGTCGCAGCGCCGGCGAGATCATGGCGCGAAGCCTTGGCCAGCCCCTGGTGCTCGAGAACCGCCCGGGAGGAGCCTCGACGCTCGCCGCCAATCTGGTTGCGCACTCACCGCCCGATGGATACACGGTGCTCATGAGCACCGAGTTCAACATGGCTACGGCAGCCTTGTTGCGCAAAGACCTCAGCTACGACCCACGCAAGGATCTCGCACCCGTTGGCGTACTCGCCCGGTTTCCGCTCGGCCTGATCGTGAATGCCAAATTGCCGGTGCGCACCGTGCGCGAGCTCGTGGTTTATTTGAAGGCTCGCCCCGGCGCAGTGAACTACGCGTCTGCTGGCGCGGGCACCGCCTATCACCTGGCTGCCGAGATGTTTATGGCCCAGAACGATGTGCAGATGGTGCACGTGCCCTATCCCGGTGGATCGCCGATGGCAACGTCGCTCGTGCGGCGCGACACGGATGTGGCGTTTGCCGCGCTCAATACCTACCTGCCGCACATCCGCTCCGGTGACCTGCGAGTATTAGCGGTTGCCAACGAGAAGCGCATTGCGGCGTTGCCCGACGTGCCCACGTTTGCTGAAGCAGGGTTTCCTGCCTTTGACGCAGAGATGCACGTCGGACTGGCCGTGCCCAGCGGCGTAACGCCGGACGTCGTCCAGAAACTCCACGCTGCCCTCGCCAAAGTGTGGTCGGATGAAGCCTTGCGCACGCGCATGGCAGCTGCCGGTGTGGAAGTCGCGTCGCAGCACACACCGCAGGACTATGCCGAACGGCTCGCCCGCGAGGGGCGCCGCTGGCAGGGGCTGATTGCCAAGAACAAGCTGCGCATGGAGTGAGGAGGGCATGATGGAACAGTTCGCAACCGCATATGCCTACTACAGGGGCGGCACCAGCAAAGCCGCCATCGTGAAGCGCTCCGACTTGCCGCCGATGCGAAGCGATTCGGACTTGGACGCTTGGGTGCTCGCAGTGATGGGGTCTCCAGATCGCCGTCAGATCGACGGTCTCGGGGGCGCCGACCCGCTGACGAGCAAGTTCGCGATCGTGGGTCCCCCCACACGTCCCGACGCGGACGTTGACTACACCTTCCTGCAAGTCGTCCCCGAGCGGGCAACCGTCACGCAGGACATCAACTGCGGCAACATCTCCGCGGCCATCGGTCCGTTCGCCATTGACGAAGGCCTTGTGGTATCCCGCGCACCCATCACCTCGGTGCGCATCCACGCCACCAACATGGGCCAGATCATCCACGCCGATGTGGAGGTTGGCGAGGACGGGAAGGCTCGCGTGCTGGGCTCGCAACGCATCGATGGCGTGCCCGGCACCGGTGCGCCCGTGCGGCTGGATTTCAGGGAGCTGGTGGGAGGCGCGACAGGGCGGCTGCTTCCGACGGGGCGTGTCCGAGATCGACTGGTCGTCGATGGCAAAGAGATCGAAGTCTCCATCGTCGACCTCGCGAATCTGGTCTGCTATGTACGCGCCGAGGACCTGGGCTTAGCGGGGACTGAAGACCCACTCGCAATGCAGGCAAACCGCGAACTGATGCAACTGTGCGAGCGGGTGCGGCTGGAAGCCGCGCTGCTCGCCGGCGTCGCGAAGGACATGGACTCGGCCATCCGACAGCCACCTTCGACGCCCTGGCTGGCGCTCGTCAGCGCCCCGCGTCCTTGGCGCGATCATGCAACAAGCGAACAGCATGAGGCGCATGAGTGCGACATCGCCGCGCGTCTCTACGCGAGGGGCGGCAATGTGCACAAGGCCTATCCTGGGACGGGAAGCGCCTGCCTGGGCGTTGCTTCCATGCTGGAGGGAAGCGTGGCTCATGAGCTTGTCAGCGCGGACGCGCACGCGAGTGGCACGATTCGGGTTGGGCATCCCTGCGGAGTGCTCGACGTTGCCGCCGCGATCGAAAACCAGACGGGAGCCGATCCCTTGGTGCGCCGTGCGGCGTTCGTGCGAACGGCCCGCCGGATCGCGGATGGGCAGGTCTACACAGCGATGGACCGGCTGCCCTGGTTGCCGGAATTTGCTGCGCGCTGAGCCTGCGTACGGGCTATACCGAACACGTATCCGAGACCTCGCATCTTTCTATTGGACGCTATCGGCCGAGGGCGTCAGCATCCCCGCTATTCAATGTGTGAATCGGCAGGAGACATATCCATGAACTTCCAGCAACCCGTCAAATGCGCAGGACGGTCCGTATGCCCGCGGTGACCTTCGTGCAGGCCTCGGGCGAGCGCAGGACTGTGCAAGGCCTCGAAGGTGAATCGGTGATGCAGGTGGCACGCCGCCATGGCTTGCCCGGGATCGTCGCAGACTGCGGTGGTGAACTCTCGTGCGCCACCTGCCATGTCATGGTGGACGAGCAATGGCTCGCGACAATGCCCGCTCGCTCCTCCGACGAAGAAGAGATGCTTGAGTGCACGGCGGAGATGCCCACGCCGTGCAGCCGCCTCGCATGCCAGGTGCGTCTGACGCCGGCCCTCGAGGGCCTTGTTGTTCACGTGCCTCGCTCGCAGAAATGAGTGCCACGGAAGTCCCCGAGTACGGCGCCGTCGTGATCGTCGGAGCCGGCCAGGCCGGCTCCGAGGTGGCCACGGAACTGCGCGCCTGCGGCTACACCGGCACGCTCACGCTTGTTCATGAAGAGGAGGGCGTGCCCTATGCACGGCCCCCACTCTCGAAGGCCTACCTTCTCGGCGCAGCGACCGAAGCCGACCTGGCAATCCGGCCGGCTAGCGTGTATGACGAGCAGCGCATCGAAATCCTGTCAGGCACGGTTGACTCCATTGACCGCGCCAACAGGAGAGTCCGCCTGCATGACGGGTGCGAGCTCTCTTACGACGCAGTGGTCCTCGCAACCGGTGGGCGGCCACAGCGTCTTGCCGGCTGCGACATCGAGCGTGCACCGAACGTCCACTACCTCAAGACACTGCCGGACGCCACTGCGCTCAAGAAAAACCTGCGGACCAGCTCCAAGCTGGTGATCGTGGGCGGTGGCTACATCGGCCTGGAGGCCGCCGCGGCAGCGCGCCAGCTCGGACTGCAGGTCACTGTGCTCGAAGCGCAGTCACGCTTGCTGGCCCGCGTGACCTCCGAGCCGGTATCGGACTTCTACCGGCGTCTGCATGAATCGCGTGGCGTCGACATCCGACTGGCGTCCCAGATTGCCTCGTTCGAGTTCGGAGCAGGCGGGCACGTGACAGCCGTCACGCTTGCGGACGGAGAGCGCGTCGCGTGCGACGTCCTTCTGGTGGGAATCGGCCAGCAGCCGCGGACGGAGCTGGCCGAGAAGGCTGGACTCGCCGTGACAGAGGGTGTCCTCGTGGACGCGGCATGCCGCTCCAGCGATCACCGCATCCTGGCCATCGGGGACTGCGCACGGCAGCCATGTGGCGCGGACCGGACGCTGCGCCGAATCGAGTCGGTAGACAACGCCTTGCAGCAGGCGCGTATCGCCGCAGCCGCGCTCACCGGAAAGCCGCTACCTGTTCGGGCGGCGCCGTGGTTCTGGTCGAACCAGTTCGATGCGCGGCTGCAGAGTGTGGGCCTCTACACGCCGGATTGCGAACGTGTGGTGCGCGGCGACCCACAGACAGACAGCAGCTTCAGTGTGTGGTACCTCAGGGCGGGCGCCCTGATTGCTGCTGACGTCGTGTCGAGCCCGCGGGACTTTGCTGCCGCGCGCAGGCTCGTCGGCGGTGGCGTGAGTGTCACTGCGAAGAAGCTGGCCGACACCTCCCTGCCACTGAACCATCTGGCGACCGGCGCTACCTGTGCGGCGCCGCAAGTTCCATCCAATTCCAACTCCATTCAGGCATCCGTATGAGCGAACCCTCCCAATCCCCCACGCGATTCGACCCCAGTACGGATCGCGACTACCGGATGCTGATCGACGGCGAGTGGGTCGCTGCTCAAAGCGGTGAGACCTTCCGCTGTGTCGATCCTTACGAAGACCGCGAATGGGGCCGCGTCCCCTCGGCACAAGCGGGAGATGTGGACCGCGCCGTGTGCGCTGCCCGCCGGGCGTTCGATACAGGCGGCTGGCCGCAGACGCCACCAGGGCAACGGGCCGCGTTGCTGCGTCGGCTGGGAGACCTCATCGAACAGAACGCCGACGAGCTCGCGAGGATTCAGATCCAGGAGAACGGCAAGCTGCTTGGAGAGATGAGCCGCGGCACCTTCGTGCTGGGAGCCCATGCCCGCTATGTTGCCGGGCTGGTGGAAAACTTGCATGGCGAGACTGTCGACACCGGTTTTCCCAACATGAGCACAAGCACCGTGCGGGAGCCGCTGGGTGTCGTCGCTGCAGTCACCCCGTGGAACACGCCGCTGGGTCTGCTTGCTTGGAAACTGTTCCCGGCACTGGGCGCCGGTTGCACGCTGGTAATCAAGCCATCGGAGGTGACGCCTACCTCTACCCTACGCTTGGCGGAGCTCTGTGTTCAGGCCGGTTTTCCGGCGGGTGTGGTGAACGTGGTCACCGGCTATGGGCAAACGGCCGGCGCTGCGCTCGTGGCCCATCCCGGGGTAGACAAGATTGCCTTCACAGGTTCTACGCAGGGCGGCCGCGCGATGCTGAAGGCCGCTGCGGAGCGCATCGGACGGGTAACGCTCGAGCTTGGTGGGAAGTCGCCCAACATCGTCTTCGCCGATGCCGACCTGGACAACGCCGTGCATGGTGCGATGGCGGGTATTTTCGCGGCTACTGGGCAGACCTGCATGGGCGGCTCGCGGCTGCTGGTGGAGGACAGCATCTACGACGAGTTCACCCAGCGTCTCGCCGTCGCTGCCGAGTCCCTGCGGCTCGGCGACCCGCTCGACCCGGCGACCGAGGTTGGTCCCTTGGCCTGTGATGCGCAACTGCGCAAGGTGCTGGAGTACATCGAGATCGGGAAATCCGAAGGGGCGCGGTTGATGGCTGGCGGCGTACGTGACGAAGCGCCAGCCACTCGGCGCGGATTCTTCGTTCGGCCCACGGTGTTTGCCGACGTCGCCAACAGCTCCCGCCTCGCACAGGAAGAGGTGTTCGGTCCCGTCGTGGCGGTGATCCGCTTCAAGGGCGAGGAGGAAGCGCTCGCCCTTGCCAACGATGTGGACTTCGGGCTTGCGGCTGCGGTCTGGACACGCGATTCCGTCCGCGCCCAAAGGATGGCGCGCCGTCTGCGCGCTGGAACGGTGTGGGTCAACACCTACCGCATGGTCCACCACACGATGCCGTTCGGCGGCTTCAAGCAAAGCGGGCTGGGACGTGAACTGGGCTCCCATGCCCTCGACGAGTACACAGAGACCAAGTCGATCTGGATCGACCTGGGCAATCGGCAGACTTTCGGCCGCCGCTAGGGCGCCTTCCATCGCAAAAAAGGAGACGAGCATGAGCGCAGTAGCCGCAACACAGATCCCCAACCTGGCCAGCCAGGATACCTTCGTGGACCGCGTGCCGCACGAAGCTTTCGACGCCCTCCGGGCCATGCCCGGCCTCTATTGGCAGCCGGCCGATCGCGGTACGCTCAGCGGCGGGTTCTGGGCCGTCACAAGGGCCAAGGACATCGCCGCGATCGAGAGCGATCCGGCGACCTTCACGTCCAACCACGGCCCCTACTTTCCCCTGCCTGGAAAGAATCCCGAGAACATCCTGTGGAATGACCCGCCCAAGCATGGTGAGCTGCGCCGCGGTGTGGCGAAGACTTTCGGGCCGCGCGTGGTCGCGAACTTCGACGGTTGGGTTCGGCCGATCGTGGTCGAGGCGCTGGATGCCTATACGGCCAAGGGCGGTGGCGACTTTGTACCCGAAGTGGCTGCGATGATTCCCTCGCGCGTCATGGCTCGGGTGATCGGCGTCCCTCGCAATGAGGAGCTGCGCGTGGTTAAGTGGACGTTCGACATCTTTGCCGCAATGCAGGTGCCCGATGGCGGCAAGACATTCTGGACGGTCAACAACCCGATCCGTGACTACATGTGGGAATTGCGCGCTGCCAAGCTGCGCGAACCGGCGGATGACATGGCCACGGCGCTCGCGCAGGCACACGAACGCGGCGAGTTGAGCGAGGGCGAGTACCGCTCGTTCACGAGCGTGCTGTTGTTGGCCGGTTTTGAAACCACGCACACCGTGATGGCCCAGGCGATGCGGATGATCGCGGAAGACGAGACGATTGCGCGAATGGCCGATGAAGCGGTGGCGGCCGGCACGACCGATGCGCTGATCGATGAGTTCCTGCGCTACATCACGCCGGCCATGAACATGGTGCGGGTTGCCACGCGGGACCTGGAGTTCGCCGGCACGAAGATCCGCGAAGGCGATGTGATGCAGCTGTACTTTGTCTCGGCGAACCGCGACTCCGAGATCTTCGAGGAGCCGCACCGTTTCAACCCGGCGCGTCCGAAGAACAACCACATGGCCTTTGGCGGCGGTTGCCATGCCTGTCTGGGCGCGCCCCTCGCGAAGCTGGAACTGCGCATCCTGTTCGAGGAGATGCACCGGCGCGGCATTCGCCTGCGGCCCAACGGCGAGCCCAAGCGTGGCCGCAACACGATGATCAATCAGTTGCTGTCGCTGCCGCTGGCAGTCGCCTGAGCCATGAAGACGCTGGACAACACCGTCGTCGTCGTCACCGGTGGAGCAGCCGGGATCGGTCGCGCGCTTGCGATCGAAGCGGCGGGCCGGGGGGCGGCAGTGATCATCGGCGACGTGCAGGACGCCCAATCCACGGTGGATGCGATTTCCGCTGCTGGCGGTCGAGCCGAATGGCGCCCTTGCGACATGACGCAGTACTCGGACGTCGCTGCCCTGGCGGCGCACGCCGTCGAGCGATTCGGCGGTATCAACGTGCTGTGCAACAACGCCGGCCGAGGCGTGCCGGGGCCGCTGCATTCGACTGACCCTTCTCTGGCTCGCCAGGTGCTGGATCTCAATGTGCTCGGCCTGTTCCATGGCATCCATGCATTCACGCCGCATCTGCAGGCGGCTGCGGCGGTCGGTCGGCCCGCTTTCATCTTGAATACCGGGTCTGAACATTCGTTGGGCGTGCCGCCGCACGTCGGGCCGATGAGCATTTACACGGCCAGCAAGTTCGCAGCGCTGGGCCTGACGGAAACAGCGGCAAGGGATCTTGCTCCGCTCGGCATCAAGGTGTCGCTTCTGACTCCCGGATGGGTGCGAACCGAGCGCGTCACAGCCTTGATTGGCGCCTCAGCCGAGGCCGCGGCGCGCATAGAGCCCTATGCGCAGGACTCCGCGGACGTCGCTGCAAAGGCGTTCGATGGCCTCGCTGCCGGGCACATGATCATCGCGACGAATCCCGCCAGCCGTGAGTTCGCGATGGCCCATGCCCGCCAACTGATGGCGGAAGTCCAACGCCTGCCGATGCAGGCGGAACAAAAACCGGCGACGGCGGCAAATGGAGTGCGTTGCCCCTTCATGCACGGCAATCCCTGAAACCCGAATGAACACGCAAATGACCAAGACCTGGCTGATCACTGGAACCAGCGGTGGCTTCGGGCGCGCGATGGCAGAGCAGCTCCTGGTCCGCGGTGACCGCGTGGCTGCCACCACGCGCAGCCTGACCTCGCTCGATGACCTTGCAACTCGCTTCGGCGAACGTCTCTGGCGCAGCGAGCTTGACATCACAGACAACGCCGACATCGTGCGCGTCGTCCAAAAGGCTGTTGCGGATCTTGGCCGCATCGATGTGGTTGTGAGCAATGCCGGCTACGGCCTCTTCGGCGCGGCCGAGGAAGTCAGCGATGAGCAACTGGTACGCCAACTCGACGTGAACCTTCTGGGCTCGATGCGGCTCGTGCGGGCGGCCTTGCCGCACCTGCGTGGACACGGCGGCGGGCGCATTCTGCAGGTATCCAGCGTGGGCGGACAGGTCGCGTATCCCACCCTCGGGGTGTACCACGCCAGCAAGTGGGGCATCGAAGGCTTCATTGAAGCGCTCATTCCAGAGGTCGCGCCCTTTGGCATCCAAGCCACGTTGGTGGAGCCAGGGGGCGCGCGTACGGATTGGGCAGGATCGAGCGCTGAGCGCGCACAACCGCTATCAGCCTACGAAGAGTCGACCGTCGGCGCGATGCGGCGCCGCATGGCGGCCGCCGGTCTAGGGGCTTTCCGTGGCGATCCGCAAAAGATTGCGAGGGCCATGATCGCCTGCGCAGACGAGCCGCAGGCCCCGCGTCGTCTGGCCCTGGGCAGCGATGCCTACGAAGCCCTGCATTCGACGCTGACGGCACGCCTCGCGGCGCTAGAGGCGCAGCAGGCGATCGCGTTCTCCACGGACGTGGATGCCTAGTCGAACCGCGACCTTAATCCAATCCACCGAGGAGACAAGATGACTATTACCCGATTCGCGGCCTGGGCCGCGGTCATGGCTGTGGCCGCCCATACGACAGCTTTTGCCCAGAAAAAGTACGACCCGGGTGCCTCGGACACGGAGATCAAGATCGGCAACACCGCCCCTTATTCCGGAGCGCTCTCAAGTGCCAGTTCCGGTCCGAAGGCGATGAAAGCGTATTTCGACAAGGTCAATGATGAAGGCGGCATCAATGGACGAAAGATCGTTTTCGTCTCGCTGGACGATGGCTACAACCCGCCCAAGACGGTGGAGCAAACCCGCAAACTGGTGGAGCAGGAGCAGGCACTGATGATCGTCGCGTCGATCGGCAGCCCGACCAGCGCGGCGGTGCAGAAGTACATGAACGCAAAAAAGGTGCCGCAGCTGTTCGTCGCGTCAGGCACGCGCAAGTGGGGCGATCCGAAAGCCTTCCCGTATTCGATGGGCTTCACGCCTGACTATTACAGCGAGGCTCGCATCTTTGCGCAGTACCTTCTCGAGACCAAACCGGCGGCAAAAATCGCAGTTTTCCACCAGAACGACGACGTGGGAAAGGAGTTCCTCGCAGGTCTGGAGGAGGGACTCGGTGCCAAAGCCAAGTCCATGATCGTAGGCCGCGCCAGCTACGAATTTACCGACCCAACCATCGACAGCCAGATCATCGCCCTGAAGGCCTCTGGAGCGGACACGTTGCTGAACGTCTCTTTTGGCAAGTTCGCCTCGCAGGCCATCCGCAAGACGGCGGAGCTGGGATGGAAACCGACCCATTACCTGATCAATGCGTCGAGTTCGATTGGCGGCGTCTTGCAGCCTGCTGGCGTGGACAGCGCTGTCGGCCTCATCAGCGCGAACTTCTTCCGGGATGCTTCCGACCCGCAGTGGCAGAAGGGAAAAGAATACGAAGAGTTCGTGGCCTGGGCGCGTAAGTACAACCCCAACGCCGATCTGAAGGATTGGCTGGTGGTCTGGGGCTACACGGTTGCGCAGGCCACGGTGCAGGTGATCCGCCAGGCGGGTGACAACCTGACACACGA
Organism: Variovorax sp. Varisp85; assembly: GCF_047304045.1. Taxonomy (NCBI): domain Bacteria; kingdom Pseudomonadati; phylum Pseudomonadota; class Betaproteobacteria; order Burkholderiales; family Comamonadaceae; genus Variovorax; species Variovorax sp. Varisp85. The sequence continues at coordinate 32,115 of NZ_JBGLYN010000035.1, read as the reverse complement.
GAACATCATGAAGCAAGCCGCCAGCCTCGATGTCACGTTGCCCATGCTGCTGCCCGGCATCAGCGTGACAACAAGTGCCGATGACTACTTTCCGTTGGAGCGCATGAAGATGATGCGATTCAATGGCACCTACTGGGAGCTGTTCGGGAAGGTCTACGGGCGCTGACCGAACTGTGATGGCCATGAACCGCAGCGTGCATGTAGTCGGTGTGGGTCGGAGGCCCTTCACCGCTCCGCAACCAGATATCAATGCGGCCGTGCTGGGTGCACAGGCGGCACGTGCGGCGCTCGCCGATGCTGCACTCGACGGCGATCAGGTGCAGCGCGCATTCGTGGCTTCGGCCATCCAGGATCTGAACTGGGCTTCCAGCGCGGTCTGTGCCGCGGAAATGGCCGGCATCCCGGCATTCCGGGTGAGCACGGACGATCTCGGCGGTGCCCACGCGCTGCACCGGGCCCGCGAGGCAGTGGCGAACTTTTCGGTGGAGTGCGCGCTCATCCTGGGGGTCCATGCGGGTGCCGCCTGCTCGAAGAATGGCGAGGCGCACGACGAGGCCCGATGTCGTGTCGCACGCACCTGCATGAGCCTGTGCGGGACGCGAAGGGAGACATTCGCACGAATCGCGGTGAAAGCCTGGCAGCATGCTGCGCACAATCCGCTTGCGACCGACCGACGTGCATTGGGGCTGTCGGAGATCCTGGATTCGGATGCGCTCTCAGATTCGCCGAGGGGCTTGCAATTCAGCGCACCTCGTGCAGGTGCGGCGGCCGTGATCCTGTGCAGCACGGATTTCGCGCGTCGTCATCGGCTCGACAAGCGGGTTCTGGTTGATGCGCAAGTCGTCGAACGAACGGCTGGTTCCCTCGATGTACCGCGCGCCAGCGAGATTGCCGCGCGCAAGGCGTACGCAGAAGCCGGCACCGGCCCGGAGCATCTAGACCTCGTTGAACTGCATGACGACTGCATTGCGAGCGAACTGCTTGCTTATGAGTCGTTGCACCTTGTGCCGAAAGGCGGTGCAGAACGATTCGTTCTCGAAGGCGAGAACACCTACGGCGGACTCGTGGTGATCAACCCTTCGGGGGGATTGCTCGGTCTCGGCAACGCAGGTGCAGCCAATGCGCCTGCGCAGTGCGCTGAGCTGGTGTGGCAGCTTCGCGGCGCCGCTCGCCGCCGGCAGGTGGAGGGCGCCCGCTCGGCCTTGCAGCATGCCATCGATCACGAGACCGGGACCTGTGTCGTCACGCTGTATCGGGCGGAAGTGCGGTGATGACACGTCAGGAATTCTCATGCAGCTTGAGCGTTTTTGCCTCGCGTAATCACGAACCCGCGCCTACATTGCAGCGGCGCTTTCTCCGCGCGCTCCCAAGACGGTACACAGGACTGACCATGCCCAAGCATTGCAACACGACGCCTTACGCCTCCCCGGCACTGCTTGGCCGCAGACTGCTTCTTGCCCTCGCATCGGCTTGCACGCTGATGGTTGCCGCGCCGGCAAGTGCGGCCGATGCCTTCCCGGTGCGCCCGATCACGTTGATCCTGCCGTTCCCAGCTGGCGGCGTTTCCGATGGACAGCTGCGTGCGCTCGCCGCCGCGGCCTCGAAGGACCTGGGCCAGCCCATCATCATTGTGAACAGGCCGGGCAATGGGGGTACGCTCGCGCCGGCCGCGATGGCCCGCAGCGCTCCTCCCGATGGCTACACGATCGCGCTGGCAGTGCGCACCTTGTTGCGCCTGCCTCACCTCAGCAAGGTGAACTACGATCCGCTGCACGACTTCACCTACATCATCGGTCTGAGCGGGTTCTCGTTCGGGATCGTCGTGCGCGACGATGCTCCCTGGAAGACGCTGAAGGGCATGCTCGACGACGCACGTGCCAGGCCCGGCGCCATCGCCTACGGCGCCACGGGTCGTGGCAGCAGCGGCCATGTCGCCATGGAACGTCTTGCCCGGGCGGCCGGTGTGCGCCTGAACTTCGTGCCCTACAAGGGGACGGCCGAGGTGACCAACGACCTGCTGGGTGGGCATATCGGCGTGTATTCGGACGCCGGCTGGGGAGGGGTGCTCGAGTCGGGCAGGGTGCGCGTCCTGGCCACCATGGGCGAGAACCGGCCGAAGCGCTGGCCGCAGGTCCCCACGCTGAAGGAGCTGGGCTACGACATCGTCGTGACTTCGCCTATCGGCTTGATTGGCCCGCGCGGCATGGACCCCGCAGTCGTGGCGCGCCTACACGATGCCCTGCACAAGGCGATGAGCGATCCAGCCTACGTTCGTGCGATGGATCAGAACGACCAGATACCCGAGTACCTGGGCAGCGAAGCCTATGCGCAATCCGCGGCGCGCGAATTCGCCCGGGAGAAGGTCCTCATGCAGGAATTGGGCATCACGCTGGAATGACGGCAATGTATCTCACCCAAGGTTTGCACCGCGCTGTGCAGCAGGTTCCGGAGAAGCCCGCAACGGTGTGTGCTGGAAGAACGAGTTCGTTTCGCGAACTGGCTGAACGCGCGAGCCGCGCGGCGTCCCTGCTGCAGGGACTTGACGTGCGCCCAGGTGACCGCGTCGCAATCCTGGCGCACAACTCGGACCGCTATGTCGAGTTGCTGTTGGGCGTATGGTGGGCTGGGGCGGTCGCGACGCCCGTGAACACGCGTTGGAGCGTGACTGAGATCGCGTACTCGCTCTCGGACTGCGGGGCTGTCGTCCTGGTGGTGGACGACACCTTCCTGCCGCTCGTCGATGCGATTCGGACTGCCGCAGCTGTGGTGCGCCGAGTTGTGCACGTCGGCGTGGCACCACGTGCCGAAGGGGTTCATTCCTACGAGGCTCTGGTGCAGTCTTGCGAGCCAGTCGCCGATGTGCGGCGCGGCGGCGAAGAACTGGCGGCCATCCTGTACACGGGCGGCACCACCGGCTTCCCGAAGGGCGTGATGCTTTCCCACGCCAATCTCTGGGGCGGTGCAGTGACGCGCCTGGCGGAAATGTTTAGTCCCCGTGACGGTGTGGCCTTGCTGGTGACGCCCTTCTTCCATGTCTCGGGTCTCTTCCGGTTTGTCATGCAACTGGTGCTCGGCGCCAGCAATGTCATCGAGCCGCAGTTTCGCCCCGAAGCCGTGGTCGAGGCGATCGAGCGTCACGGTGTGACCGACATCGTCGTTGTCCCCAGCATGCTGCAGATGCTGCTGGACGATCCGGCGTTCGATGCCGTGCGACTGCGCAACCTGCAGCGACTCTCGTACGGTGCGTCTCCGATGCCACCCGCGCTGCTCGATCGGGCCATGCGCGCCCTGCCTCACGTGGGTTTTTGCAGCTCATATGGCATGACTGAGACTTCGGGCGTCGTGAGTGTGCTGGGCCCGTTCACCGAGGCAGACCGCAAGGGAATGGGCGAGGTGACGCGTTCCGTGGGGCGTGTCGGTCTGGGCGCCGAACTTCGCATCGTCGACCCCGATGACCGTGACCTCCCGCCGGGCGCCGTCGGCGAAATCGTGCTGCGCGGGGTGGCGGTAATGCGAGGCTATTGGAACAAGCCTGCCGAAACCGCGGCCGTACTGCGCGAGGGGTGGCTGCACACGGGCGACGCCGGCTGGAGCGACGCCGCTGGCCACATCTACGTGGTCGACCGGCTCAAGGACATGGTGATCACTGGCGGCGAGAACGTCTACTCCGCGGAGGTTGAGGCGGCGCTGATGGCGCACCCGGCCGTCTCGTCGTGCGCCGTGATTGGCATACCCAGCATCCTGTGGGGCGAAGCCGTGCATGCCGTCATCGTTCTGCGGCCAGGCGCAACTGCCGATGGCGAGTCCCTGCGGGAGCACTGCCGCACACGTCTCGCGGGCTACAAGTGCCCCAAGAGCTTCGACTTCGCCGACAGCTTGCCGCTGTCGGCCGCCGGCAAGATTCTGAAGACCCGACTGCGCGACGAATACCTGTCCCGTGCAACCGTGTGACAGCCCACTTTTCTTAATTTCCTCCGAGGAAGATCGATGACCCACAAGCACCGTCCCGTCCATGTCGTGGGCGTCGGCATGATTCAGTTCACCAAGCCCGGCACCAGCGAGCCCTACAACATCATGGGCGCGCGGGCTGTGAAGCTCGCTCTTGAAGACGCCCGGTTGGATTACGACCTCGTGGACCAGGCCTACGTTGGCTACGTCTATGGTGATTCCACCGCCGGCCAAGCGGCCATGTACCAAGTCGGACTGAGCGGCATTCCCGTCTTCAACGTCAACAACAATTGCGCCACAGGCTCTAGTGCGCTGTTCCTGGCGCGCCAGGCCGTGGAGAGCGGGGCTGTGGAGTGCGCATTGGCCTTGGGGATGGATCAGATGGTTCCGGGCGCACTGAAGGGCGCCTTCGAGGATCGCCCTTCGCCAATGCAGCGCTTTGCCGAAACGATGGCCGCGCACCAGGGCTACGAGCCGCAAACTCCGCGGGCCGCCCAATTTTTCGGCGGCGCGGGGCGCGACTACATGGCGCAATACGGGACCAAGCCCGAGACCTTTGGTCGCATCTCCGTCAAGGCGCGCCAGCATGCAGCGCGCAATCCACTGGCCGTGTTCCGGCAGGAACTCTCGCTCGAAGAAGTGATGGCATCGCCCAAGGTGTTCGATCCACTCACGCGCTACCAGTGCTGCCCGCCCACCTGCGGAGCGGCGGCGGCCATCGTGTGCTCGGCCGAATTCGCGCGCAAGCACGGGCTCGACATGAGCGTGGTGATCGCAGCCCAAGCCATGACCACCGATACGCCCGCCAGTTTCGAAAGCAACGACATGCGCAAGCTTGTGGGCTACGACATGACGGTGGACGCCGTGAAGTGGGTCTACGAGCGGGCCGCCATCGGCCCCGAAGACGTGGACGTCGTTGAATTGCACGATTGTTTTACGGCCAACGAACTTATTTCGTACGAAGCGCTTGGCCTGACCGCGCCTGGAACGGCGGAGAAATTCGTGCTCGATGGCGACAACACCTATGGCGGCCGCTATGTCGTCAATCCCTCGGGCGGGCTGCTGTCCAAGGGCCATCCGCTCGGTGCCACCGGCCTCGCGCAATGCGCGGAACTGGTGTGGCAACTGCGGGGACAGGCTGAACAGCGCCAGGTTGAAGGCGCGCGCGTGGCGTTGCAGCACAACCTGGGGCTTGGCGGCGCTTGCGTCGTCACGCTTTACCAGCGCGCTTGAAGGGACGACGTGATCGACAAGCGTTTTATCGGGTGTGCCTTAGAGCCGTTCTCGATTGCAGTGGAACCCGGCCGGCTGAGGTTCTTTGCCAAGGCGACGAGCCAGCCAGACCCGGTGTACACGGACGAGGCGGCCGCACACGCCGCGGGGTATCGCGGATTGCCCGTGCCGCCAACCTTCCTGTTTTGCCTGGAGATGGACGGACCCAATCCGGCTGCCGTGCGGGAGCTTCTGGGCCTCGACTACCGCTTCCTGCTGCATGGCGAGCAGGGCTTCCGGTATCACGCGATGGCCTACGCAGGTGACGTGCTCACCTTCGCGCCGCGCATCGAGAACATCTGGGACAAGAAGGGGGGGGCGCTCGAATTCGTCGCGCGTGACACGCGCGTCAGCAACCAGGTGGGCATACACGTTGCGGACCTGCGATTCGTGACAGTTGTGCGCCACCCGACTGGAGCAAGCGCATGAAGGCCTTCGAATCCTTGCAGGCGGGGGCAGATCTACCGGTCTTCGAACCGGAGCCTGTTTCGCGACTTGTGCTTGCGCTCTATTGCGGCGCGTCAGGGGATCACAACCCGATTCATGTCGACATCGACTATGCCCGCGCCTCCGGCGCGCAGGACGTCTTCGCGCACGGCATGCTCTCCATGGCCTGGCTGGGCCACGTGCTCACGTGCTGGGTGCCTCAGCATGCGATCCGCAGCATGGACGTGCGCTTTGCGGCGATCACGCGAGTTGGCGAACGCATCCGTTGTGGCGGGCGTGTCACCGAGCTTGTCGAACAGGCGCCGGAGCGACTGGCCCGTGTGGCGCTCACTTGCACCAATGAGCAGGGCGAGATCAAGCTCGAAGGAGAGGCCCTGATTTTGCTACCGCAGGAGGCACCATGAGCGAACCCCGAAGCGTATTGCTCGACATCAACGATGGTGTTGCGGAACTGACGCTCAACCAGCCGGAGCGCCGCAATGCGCTCGATCCCGTCATGCGGGCGCAATTGGCGGACGCGATCTGTGCCGTTCGACGCGACCGCAACGTGCGCGTCGTGATCCTGACCGGCTCGCAAGGGCATTTCTGTGCCGGTGGCGATCTCCGGGCGCTCGCCGGCGCGGGCCTGGACAACGAAGGCTGGCTTCAGCGCTTCCAGGACATGAACGACTGGGTGCGCGACCTGATCTCGCTCGACCGGCCGGTGGTCGCGGCCGTGGATGGCATGGCGACAGGGGCCGGTCTGAGCCTCGCCCTCACGGCGGACTTCGTGCTCGCCACGCCGCGTGCGCGGTTCAGCGCGTCGTTTCTGCGCGTGGGTCTCGTGCCCGACTGCGGCTGCCTCTACACGCTGCCTAGAGCGGTCGGTGTGCAGCGAGCCAAGGAACTGATGCTGTCGGCCCGCGAATTCGGCGCCGACGAGGCGCAGCGACTGGGCATCGTCACAGAGATCGCCGCTGCCGATGCGCTGCTCGCCCGGGCACGTGCCATCGCCCGCAGCTTCGTCCAAGCATCGCCTGCCGCCGTGAGCATGATCAAGCGCAACCTGGCGCCGCAAGGCGGTGAACTGGCTGCCTTGCTGGATGCCGAGGCCCAGGCGCAGGCGATGGCCATGAGTACCCCGGGCCACCGCTTGGCCGTCAATCGCCTGCTGGAAAAGCAGGCCCCCCCTTACAACTGGCCCGCCGGCACATGACGGCGGCAGGGCCCACCAACAGGAGCAATCACATGGACAACACAAAATCAGCGCTGACAGGCGCCGAGGGCATTCTGCAAGGCAAGGTGGCTGTGGTCACGGGCGCGGGCGGCGGCATTGGCCGCGACATCGCCCTGGCCATGGCGCGCGAAGGCGCTCGGGTGGTTGTGAACGACATCGGCGCCGCTCTCAATGGCGAGGGCCGGGACGCGGGGCCGGCCCAGGCTGTGGCGGACGAGATCAAGGCGCTGGGCGGCCAGGCCGCCGCGAACACCGACAGCGTGGCCGATCCGGTCGCCGGCCGGCGGATGGTGGAGTGCGCACTGGATGCTTTCGGTCGCCTGGACATCGTCGTCAACAACGCCGGGATCCTGCGCGATGGCTTCTTCCACAAGATGGGCGACGACCAATGGGATGCCGTCATCAAGGTGCACCTGTATGGCAGCTATTACGTGAGCCGCGCGGCCGCCAATCATTTCAAGGAGCAGGGGGGCGGATGCTTCGTGCACATGACGTCAACTTCGGGGCTGATCGGCGAGATAGGGCAGGCGAACTACGCGGCTGCCAAGATGGGAATTGCCGCGCTGTCCAAGTCGATTGCCCTGGACATGTCCAAGTTCAATGTGCGATCCAATTGCATCGCGCCATTCGCCTTCAGCCGGATGATTGCCTCCATGCCCACGGATACGCCGGAACAACAGGCACGAGTGAATCGTCTGAAGGAAATGACGCCCGCAAAGATCGCTCCATTAGCAGTGTGTTTGGCGAGCGATCTTGCGGAAGACACGACCGGACAGATCTTTGCAGTGCGCAACAACGAGATCTTCTTGATGAGCCAGCCGCGGCCCGTGCGCTCGGTTCATCGCGGCGACGGCTGGACTCCTCGTAGCGTGGCTGAACATGCACTGCCTGCGCTGCGAGCGCAGTACCACAGCTTGGACCGCACTGTCGATGTTTTTCGCTGGGACCCAATCTGAGCAGCACCGCAATGGACCGCACGGCGCCTCGTGAGCCTTTGCTGCGCATTGACAGCGTGACGGTTCGCTTCGGCGGGATCGTCGCACTCGATGGCGTCTCGTTCAACGTCGAGCGCGGACGGGTCTGCGGATTGATCGGCCCCAACGGTGCTGGGAAGAGCACCTTGTTCAACTGCCTTTCGGGCCTTTACCCGTGGCAGGCCGGTGCGATCGAATTCAATGGCCACTCGCTTGCGCGCATGTCTAGCCACCGTCGTGCGGTGCTCGGGCTCGGCCGCACCTTCCAGAACCTTGCGCTGTTCGACTCGATGAGTGTGCGTGAAAACGTGCTTGTCGGCACCTACGCACACCACCACGCCGGCTTTCTGCTGGATGCGATCGGTGGCAAGCGCACACGAAAGGTGGAGAGGGACGCGGCCGAGCGGGCCGATGCTGCCATCGAGTTGCTGTCGCTCCAGGCCGTGGCGGACCGGTGCGTCGCTGCGCTGCCTTTTGGAACGCAGAAGCGGGTGGAGATGGCGCGGGCGCTGGCCTGCGAGCCGTCCTTGCTTCTGCTGGACGAACCTGCCTGCGGCCTGAACCACGAGGAGCTCGAGAGCCTCGGTGAGTTGATCGTGTCCCTGCGGGACAAGTTGTCCCTCGCCGTGCTGCTGGTCGAGCATCACATGGGGCTCGTCATGGGGGTTTCCGACAAGGTGGTCGCCCTGAACTTCGGTCGCCGCATCGCCGAAGGCACGCCGGATCAGGTGCGCAGGCACCCGGACGTGATCACTGCCTACCTGGGCGAGCAGGTTCATGGAGCGAACGATGGACAAGCTGCTTGAAGCGAAGGGCCTGCGGGCCTTCTATGGCCCTGTCGCCGTGCTGCACGGGATCGATCTCGACGTGGAGCGGGGCGAAGTGTGCGCACTTCTGGGCGCCAACGGCGCGGGCAAGACGACCACGCTGCGGGCGCTGTGCCGTACCAAGGTGCGGACCGAGGGAATCCTGAGCCTCGCGGGAGAGGCCATCGAGCGCAAGACGACTGAGCAGGTCGCCCGGCTCGGGCTCGGTCATGTGCCTGACGGCCGTGGCACCTTCCTTGGCCTGACCGTGGAGGAAAACTTACGGCTGGGTTGCTACTCGCGGACGGACCGGGCCGCTTGTGCCGGTGACCTGGAGCGCATGTACGGCTACTTCCCGCGGCTGAAGGAGCGGCGGCGACAGCAGGCAGGGACGCTCTCGGGCGGCGAACAGCAGATGCTCGCTATTTCACGGGCGTTGATGGCGAGGCCGCGCTTGCTGCTGCTCGATGAGCCTTCGTTCGGCTTGGCCCCCCTGATCGTGCGCGAGATCTTCGGCATCCTCGCGAAGATCAATCGTGAAGAGAGCGTGAGCATCCTGCTTGTGGAGCAGAACGCGCGCCTGGCATTGGAACTTGCGCAGCGCGCCTATCTGCTGGAAGGCGGCCGCGTCGTCGCGCATGGTCCCAGCGAGCAGATGCGGCAAGACGATGCCGTGCGCCGCGCCTACCTCGGAGATTGAGATGGAAGCGTTCCTGCATCAACTTGCCGCCGGCCTTGCGGCCGGCGGGGTGTATGCGAGCATGGCGCTCGCCCTGGTAATGATCTACCAGGCCACCCACCACATCAACTTCGCCCAAGGGGAGATGGCCACCTTCTCGGCCTTCATTGCCTGGGCTTTGCTGCAGGCGGGGGTGCCGTATTGGCTGGCCTTCGTGGCCACGGTACTGGTGTCGTTCGCCATGGGCGCGGCGGTCCAGTTTGTCATCGTCAGGCCCTTGGAGAAGGCGCCCGAGCTGAGTGTCGTGGTTGTCTTCATCGGATTGCTGGTGGTCTTTCACAGCATGGCGGGCTGGCTTTTCGGCTTTGACGTGAAGCGCTTTCCGAGCCCGTTCCCCGCAGACGCCTGGTTCGGCTCGGCGCTGCTCAGCGTGCATCAACTGGGCGCCATGGCCGTCACGCTGGCATTGGTCGCGATGCTGTTCGCGTTCCTGCGGCTGACGCCGTTGGGTTTGGCCATGCGCGCGGCTGCCGAGAACGCCGATTCGGCGCGGCTGCTCGGGGTGCCCGTAAGCCGCATGCTGATGCTTGGATGGGGCTTGGCCGGAGCGATCGGCGCGGTGGCCGGCATGATGGTCGCACCCACCTTGTTCCTCGACCCGCACATGATGAGCGGGGTGCTGCTCTACGCATTTGCCGGCGCGCTCGTCGGAGGCATCAACAACCCGGTGGGCGCCGTTGTCGGCGGCCTCGTGGTGGGGGTGGCAGAGAACCTGCTCGGAACCTATGTCATCGGCACGGAGCTGAAACTGCCGCTGGCCCTGGTGCTGATTGTGACCGTGCTGGTTTTTCGACCTGCGGGGCTGCTGGGCCGCGTGGTGGTGAAGCGTGTCTGATGGAAGATCGACCATGAATGCCATTCCTCCCGCCCTGAAGGCGCTGCCAACCGCACAGCCCGCGCAGGTTGATGTAGTGCGCTCGATCCCGCGGCTGTTCATTGCAATGTTGGTTCTGGCCGTGTCTGTGACCTTCTTCGCCAAGGGCTACCAGCTGTTCCAGGCCACCATGATCGTGAGCTACGCGATCGCTTTGCTTGGCCTGAATTTGCTGACCGGCTACAACGGCCAGATTTCGCTTGGGCATGGTGCGTTTTACGCGGTCGGTGCTTATGTCACGGCCATCCTGATGGACAAGTATGGTGTGCCGTATTGGGTGTGCGTACCGATCTCTGGGGCCGTCGCGCTGGTAGTGGGTTACCTGTTCGGACGTCCCGCCCTGCGGCTGGAAGGCCTGTATCTGGCGCTCGCCACGTTCGCGCTGGGGATTGCCGCTCCGCAGCTGCTGAAGTCCAGGCATTTCGAGCCGTGGACGGGAGGGTCCAGCGGCATCGTGCTGAACAAGCCCGAGGCGCCGTTTGGCCTTCCCCTTGATGCAGACCAATGGTTCTACGTGTTCTCTCTCGTGGTGGGCTTGCTAATGCTCTTGGTCGCCCGCAATCTCGTCAGTGGCGCCAGCGGGCGAGCCATGAGGGCGATGAGGGACCATCCCCTCGCGGCCGAGGCCATCGGCGTGCCGGGCAGCCACTGCAAGTCGGTGACCTTCGGCATCTCGGCCGGGTTTACGGGCGTGGCGGGATCCTTGTTCGCTGTCGCGGTCCAGTTCGTGTCGCCCGACACCTTCGCCATGTTTCTGTCCATCTCGCTGCTCGTAGGCATCGTCGTTGGCGGCGTTGGCACCCTATGGGGGGCGCTGTACGGGGCCGTGTTCATCATGTTCGTCCCCGATTTGGCCGAGAAGGTGTCTAAGGCAGCGCCGTGGGCAGTCTATGGCGTGGTACTCATCGTTTTCGTCTACCTGTTGCCGGGAGGCTTGGCCCGGCTGATGCGCCGCCGGGCCTGACTCTCATGCTCCATCGGTGCGGATCATGGCAGCCGCCTTTTCGCCGATCATGATCGCGGGCGCGCTGGTGTTGCCCCCCACCAGAGTCGGCATGATCGACGCATCCACCACGCGCAAGCCGCTCACGCCATGAACCCGCAACTCGGCGTCGACAACTGCGCCGGTATCGTGGGCCGGGCCCATCTTGCAGGTTCCCACCGGGTGGTACTGCGAGTCGGAGCGCTGTCGGATGTCGGCTTCGAGATGAGCCTCGTCGCCCGGACGCACCGGGTACAACATGCGCCGGCCGCGGTAGGGCGCCAGCGCGGGGTCGCCGAGGATGGACTTCATCAAGTGCGCGCCCTTGAGCATCAGTGCCATGTCGTCTGGATGGCTGAAGAACGCGGGGTCGATCACTGGAGCTGCACGCGGATCGCGGGAGGCCAGGGTGACGCTGCCGCGACTCTTGGGACGCAAGACCGACACGTGGCAGCTGAAGCCATGACCCAGGTGCATCTTGCGCGCGTGGTCGTCCACGATGGCCACCGCGAAGATCAGCTGCAGGTCGGGCACAGCCACGTCGGCGCGGGAGCGCGCGAAGGCGCCGGACTCGGCAAAGGGGCTGGTGATGAGCCCGGTGCGATAGCGTCGCCACTCGAAGATCGCTTTGACGATTCGCCCGATACCGCGCAGGGAGACCCCGAAGGTTGGCGTGTCGCTACGGGCGAACCAAGCCTGCACGTAGTCGATGTGGTCCTGCAAATTCTGGCCGACGCCGGGCAAGTTATGCAACACTGGAATGCCAACGCGCTGCAGTGCGTGAGCGGGACCGATGCCCGAAAGCATCAGCAGCTGCGGGGAGCCGAAGGTGCCGCAGCAGACAATCACCTCCCGGCGCGCGAGGACCGTGTGCAGCTGACCGCCTTTCAGGAACTCGACGCCCACGGCCCGACCCTCGTTGAAGCAGATGCGGGAGGCCACCGTGCCGGTTTTGACATGCAGGTTGGGCCGGCTGCGATGTGGGGTCAGGTAGGCGCTGGCGGCGCTGCAGCGCTCGCCGTTCTTCTGCGTCACCTGGTAGTGGAAGCTGCCGAATTGCTCGGCGCCGTTGTAGTCCTCGTTGCGAGAGACGCCCTGATTTGTCGCTGCCTGGAGGAAGGCCTGATTGATGGGACTCGGACTGCGCAAGTCCGCCACGCTGAGCGGCCCGCCTCGGCCATGGAAGTCGTCCGGTCCGAACCGCTCATTGTTTTCCGAGCGTCGGAAGTAGGGCAGCACTTCGTCGTACGACCAGCCGGGATTGCCGAGCTCGGCCCAATGGTCATAGTCCCAGCGATGGCCGCGCACGTACAGCATGGCGTTGATGGAACTGGAGCCACCCAGTACCTTGCCACGGGGCTGATAACCGCGCCGCCCGCCCAGACCATGCTGCGGCACCGTCTCGTAGGCATAGTTGTTCAGTCGGGTCGGCACCATGGCGACGACACCGGCAGGCGCGCGTATCAGGACACTCTGATCAGGCGGACCGGCCTCGAGCAGGCACACGCTGGTCTTGGCATCCTCGCTCAGGCGGGAGGCAATCACGCATCCGGCTGCCCCCGCACCGACCACGACGTAGTCGAAGGTCTGCTGGCTCATCGGGCGGAACTCCCCAAGGCCTGGGATGGCCGCGGCGGGGACGGCGACAGCGACGGATCGCCGCGTCCCAGCCAGAGGCGCAGGATCAACCGCTGCACGAAGCTGCCGTACGGTGGATAGAAGAGGCCCACGGGGAACCAGCGGTGGCGCTTGAAGACCGTTCGTGCATGCGACAGCTCGCGGAAGCCCTCCTCGCCGTGATAGCTGCCCATGCCCGAGTTGCCTATGCCGCCGAAGGGCGCGTCATGGTTCAGCACGTGCCAGCCCCAGTCGTTGATCGTCACGCCGCCCGAGTGCGTATGCTCCAGCACGCGACGCCGCGCGCGCGCGTCATGGCCGAAGCAGTACAGGGCCAGCGGGCGCGGGCCGGCATTGATGATGCCGAGCGCGTCGTCGAGGCTGTCATAGCCCAACACCGGCAGGATAGGGCCGAATATTTCTTCTTGAGCGATCCGCATGTCCTGGCGCACACCTGTGACGATATGCAGGGGAACGCGCCTGCCGGCCCCCGGCTCGGCACAGGCAATCACATTGGCACCCTTGCTTCGCGCGTCATCCAGCAAGTCCCGGATGCGCTGACCGTGGCGTTCGTTCACGATGGCGGTGTAGTCCGGGTGATCACAGACGCTCGGGCCGTAGAGCCGTGCAAAGGCATCCTTCACGCCCTCGACGAACGCTTCTACCTGCGCCCGCGGCACGAGTGCGTAATCGGGTGCGATGCAGATCTGCCCGGCGTTGATGGCCTTTCCATGTGCGATCCGGCTCGCGGCATCGCGCGGATCACATCCCGGCAGCAACAATGCAGAGGACTTGCCGCCCAGCTCGAGCGTGACGGGAGTCAGGTTTTGGGCCGCTGTGCGCATCACAGCGCGTCCGACCGAAGGCGAGCCCGTGAAGACGATGTGATCGAAGGGCAGGGCGGTGAAGAGGTTCGGGTCCTCCAATTCCGCACCCACTACCGCAACCCATTCCTCAGAAAACGCTTCCGCCAGCAGGGTTGCCAGCACCTCATTGGTGGCAGGCGTGGATTCCGAGAGCTTGAGGAGCACGCGATTGCCGGCTGCGAGAGCGGCCGCGAGCGGCCCCAGCGCCAGGTAGACCGGAAAGTTCCAGGGCGCGATCACGCCCACCACGCCTTTGGGCTGATAGTGCACGCGCAGGCTGTTGCTCATGAACAGCAGTTCGGTCGATCGCCGGCGCGAACGCATCCAGCGGCCCACATGCGAAAGAGCGTGGTTGATCTCCAGCACCGAGCCCAGCACATCCATCATCTGGGTTTCGGCGGGTGCCCGGAATCCAAAGTCGCGGCTGATGGCGGCCACCAATTTGTCCTGATAGCGCAGCAACTGGCTCTTCAGTGTTCGGAGATGCGTCTTTCGCTGTGTGTCGCTCGGAAAGGGTTGGGCGGCAAAAGCTGCCCTCTGGCGATCGAAAAGCCCGCGCAAGCGCAGCTCGGTTTCCATGGAAGTGTCTCCGGTCATTCGTCGGTTGGATGGGCGCTCGCACATGCCGCAGGGTCGTGGGGACAGGGGTGGCGTGTGGGCGAGCGAAATCTACGGATGACGCAGGGCTTCAACGAGGTCTCATACTGCCAACAGAGGTCATAAATTGCCAAGCTCAATGCAACGGTGTCAGATGCAGTCCGCCGGCTTCGAACTGGTAGGCAGCTATGGAATGGAGTTGGAGGCGCCTGTGCACTCGGTGCTGGGCCTGGGCGCGCTCCTGGCCGAAATGGCTGGCCAGGGTGTGAGCGCCGAGGTGGTGCTCGGCGGGTCGGGGCTGGAAGCGGGGCAGTTAGTGGACCCCGAAGTGCGCATGTCACATCGACAGAAGATCACGATCTTCCGCAACGCACAGCGAATGGCCAAGCTGCCCGACGTCGGTCTGCGTGCCGGCGCGCGGCAGCGCCTGAGCGACTTCGGTGTGTACGGCTACGCGCTGACCAGCAGCGCAGCCTTCGGCGACGCAGTGATACTTGGCATGAAGTACCTGAAGCTGGCGGGGCCGGTGGTCCACAAGCGCTTTCGTCTGCTGGGCGATACCGCACTGCTCGAAGGAGCCGACGTTCTCTCGCTGGGTCCGGTGCTGCCGTTGGCCACCGAGTTCTGGCTCGCCTCGATGCTCCAACTCGCGACCAACATCCTCGCGGCACCGTTTCCTTCGCAGTGCCTGCGCCTGCCCTATCCGCGTCCGGTGCACGCCGCTGCTTATGAGCGCATGTTCCGATGCCCGGTGCACTTCGGCGCTCCACGTATCGAATGGGAATTCGACGCCGCCGTGTTGCGCATGGCTTGTCCCGGCGCGAATCCGGTGACGGCCAAACTTTGCGCGAGCTTTTGCGACCAGATCATGAGGAGCCAGCCCGAGGGCGGAGGACTCGGTAATCAGATCCGCGCCGCTTGTCTCAGCAACCAAGGCAGGATGCCGAATGCCGATGCGGTAGCTCGATCACTCGGCCTGTCGGTGCGGACCATGCACCGGCGACTGGCCGAGGACGGACTTGGTTTCCAGGCCATCGCCGACGAGGTTCGACAAGCCATCGCTGCGAGCCTGCTGAGAAACTCTCCCTTGTCGATCGACGAGATTGCCGAGCGCGTAGGCTTTTCCGAAGCCGCAAACTTTCGCAAGGCATTTCGGAGGTGGACAGGTCTTAGTCCGACGCAGTACCGCCAGCAGGTGCCTGCGAAGTCATAGATACACGGTGACTACAGGTCCCAGCCTTGCGACCGAGCCCATTCCTCGATGGAGCTCTCCGTGTCGCGCCCTTCCTGCTGGAGCCACTCGCAGAACTTGGCGATGAGCGGATAGGCGTCCGATTCAGACGGGAAACTGGCGTAATAGTCGCGGCGCTTGATTCCCAAAGGGCCGAAGGGTGCACACAACTTGCCGGCGATGATTTCGTCGAGGACCAGGAACAGCGGCACGAGCACGATACCGAGGCCCTCGCAGGCTGCCTGCAATGCGAAGTACATCTGCTCGAATTTCAGCGTGTTTGCAGGACGCAGATCCGCAACGTCAGCTGATTGCAGCCACTCCTGCCAAGGGTAGGGTTCGGTTGCATAGCTGATGGCCGTGAACCGCGTGATGTCCTTCGGCTCCAGCAGAGTCCCTCCGTTCAGTGCATCCACGTGACAGACAGGGAGGATGTGTTCCGACATGAACCGCACCGCGCCGCAGTCCAGGGGGGCTTCATGGGCACCTCGGATGGCTACGTCGTACAGGTTGGCTTGGAAGTTCGGCCGCTCCATCGAGGTCGAGAGCCGGATCTCGACGTCCGGTCGGCGGCGCTGGAAGCCTGACATGCGGGGGATGAGCCAACGCATGGTGAAGGTGGGTGGAGCGCTCACTCGCAGGCTGGTCGGCGACTGCTGCTGCAGCATGTACATCGAGGCCAAGGCCAGTCGGTCCAATGCGGCGCTGACTTCGGGAAGATAGCTGCGACCGGCGTCGGTGAGCGTCAGTTGCGAGGAAGACCGCCGGAACAGTGGTCGACCGAACCAATCCTCGAGCAAGGCTACCTGCCGGCTGATCGCGCCGTGAGTGACGCTGAGTTCTTCGGCAGCCTTGGTAAAGCTGACGTGTCTCGCCGCGGCTTCAAATGCACGTACCGCATTCAAGGGCGGGAGTTTTCTGATCATGACCTGTTTATTGTGGCGAAAGGTGTTCCGGCAGTCGAGTGACTTTAGCTCACGCCACGTGAAGAATCGTCCTTTGCCGCGATCGCCCGGCGTGTCGATGATCGGCAGTCATGAAAGCAGCCCCGTTCGACTACATCCGCGCCGAGAGCGAAGCTCACGCGCTGGAGGTCCTGCAGCAGCATGGCGCCGACGCCAAGCTTGTGGCAGGCGGCCAGAGTCTGGTGCCGATGATGGCCATGCGTCTTGCTCGGCCCTCGGTGCTGGTGGACATCAACCGACTGACTGCGCTGAAAGGTGTGGAGAACGCCGCCGACGCCGTCCGGATGGGTGCCTGCACTCGCCAGCGCGATGTCGAGCACGATCAAGGTCTCCGGTCTCGACTTCCGCTGGTTGCGCAAGCGCTGGCCTGGGTCGGCCACATTCAGACGCGCAATCGCGGCACCGTGGGCGGCAGCCTTGTTCACGCCGATCCTTCCGCCGAACTGCCGCTGGCGGCCAGCGTGCTGGCAGCCCGGCTGCACCTGCGCAGCCAAAACGGCGTGCGCGTCGTGGATGCGGCGGAGTTTTTCCAGGGCCCGATGTTCACTGCCACTGCCGAGACCGAATGCTTGGTCGCCATCGATTGGCCGGTCTGGAAGGGCGCGCACACAGGCAGTGCCTTCGACGAGACCAGCATCAGGCACGGTGATTTTGCGATGGCATCGGCCGCCTGCCAGCTGCAGCTCGATGAGGCTGGTGTCTGCCGACGAGTCGCCCTCGGCTTCGGTGGCGTGGACGGCACGCCGATGGTGTTTCCCGAGCTCGCCTCGCAACTCGTCGGCCATCGCATCACTGCGTCGGCCGCGCGCGAGATCGCCCACTCGGCCTCGTCGCGCTGCGAGCCGGGCGACGACATCCATGCCACCGCCTCTTTCCGCCGCCACTTGGCGGCGGTGCTGGGCGAACGGGTCCTGCTGAAGGCCGCCGAAAACGCTCGCGGTGCGAGCCACTGACCATGAACGATCTGAACAGACTTGTAAACATCCGCATTGCGGTCAACGGCCGCGAGCACCAGCGGGCCGTCGAACCCCGCACGACTCTCGTCGATTTCCTTCGCGACGAACTCGGTCTGAGCGGTACTCACGTCGGTTGCGAGCACGGAGTCTGCGGTGCATGCACCGTGGTGTTCGATGGCGAGCCCGTGCGTTCCTGCTGCATATTCGCCGTGCAGGCCGACGGTTCGTCCGTCACTACGGTCGAAGGCCTGGCGCCGGAGCGTGGAAAGCTATCTCCGCTGCAGGACGCCTTCTGTGAGAAGCATGCGCTGCAATGTGGCTACTGCACGCCGGGCATGCTGGTCGCTTGCCAGTCGCTGATCGACAAGGTTCCGCATCCCACGGAGGCTCAGGTGCGCGAGGCAATCAGCGGCAACCTGTGCCGCTGCACGGGCTACAAGCAGATTATCGACGCCGTTCTTCATGCGACGGTCCAGGATGCATCCCATGGCTGAAACACAATTCCGGTACATCGGCAAGCATCGCCGCGCGGTGGAGCATCGGCGATTCGTGCTAGGTCAGGGGCATTTCGCAGCGGATGTGAGGCGTCACGACACGCTTCACGTAGCGATCATCGCCAGTCCCTATGCGAGCGCGCGCATAGTAAAGATTGAGGAGAGTGCGGCGCTCGCCGTTCCCGGAGTGCACGCTGTGCTCACGGGCGAGGAGCTTTGCGCTGCGACGCTGCCGCTGCTGGTGGGGGTCGATGCTCCTCAAGTCGAACGGTTTCCACTTGCCACCGGCGTGGCACGTTATGCCGGCGAGTGGGTGGTTGCCGTCGTCGCGGAAACGCGTGCGCTCGCCGAAGACGCTGCGGAACTGGTGCACATCGATTACGACTCGCTGCCGGCGGTCGTCGACATGGAACGTGCGATCGAGCCCGACTCCCCCATCGTGCATCCGAAGTTCGGCTCGAACACGATCTTCCGCCGCAAGTTCACCTGGGGAGCAGTGGCAGACGACTTCGCTCGGGCTCGCCACACGCTCAGCTACCGCGTGCGCTGGGCGCGCAGCGCAACCGTGCCGATCGAGACCTTCGGTGTCACCTGCGAATGGAACGAGTCGCAGCAGATCCTCGATGTATGGGCCTCGATCCAGATGCCCAAGTTCCCCGATCAGCTCGCCAAGGCGCTCAAGCTGCCCGGAAACGCTGTGCGGGTTCACTTCGATGTGGATGTAGGCGGCAGCTACGGCGTCAAGCGCGGCATCAAGCATGCCGTGCTCGCCGGCTACCTGGCGCGCAAGCTCGGGCGACCCGTGCGGCTGATAGAGGATCGACTGGAGAACATGCGCGGTGGTGACATGCAGGGCCCCGACCGTGCCTTCGACGTCACGATGGCGTTCGACGAGCAGGGCGTTATCCATTCGATGAAGATGCGGGCCATCGACGACATCGGTGCCTACTCCGGCCGGGCGCCGCTGCAGTTGGGCAAGCCGGTGGGCGCCATTGTCGGTCCTTACCGCATGGCGAGCGTCGAGTACGAAGCGATCTCGGTGCTCACCAACAAGACGCCGCAGGAGGCAGTCCGCGGTTTCGGTCAGGCGCCCACCAACTATGCCATCGAGACGGGAATGGAAAAGGTCGCCCGCTTCCTCGGTTTGGACCGCGTGGAACTGCGGCGTCGAAACCTGATCGCCAAGGACGAGTTCCCTTACCTCATTCCGAGCGGAACAACTTACGACTCCGGCGACTACGCCACCGTGCTGGATAAGGCCCTGGGCGTCGTCCCGATGGCCCAGCTGGAGCGAGAGCGCGACGCGCTGCGCAGCCAGGGGCTGCTGGCGGGAATCGGCGTTTCCACTTGCCTCGAGCCATCGGGGGGCAACTCTTCTTTCGAGCCGTTGTTCAATCCGAAGAACGAGACCACGACGTGGATGGACTCCTGCCTGGTGCGCATCGATCTGTCAGGCGCCGTGACGGCGCTGATGGCTACTTCCACCTCGGGGCAGGCGCATGAAACACTGGTCTCGACGGTGGTGGGCGAAGTCCTGCAGATTCACCCCGATAGCATCCGAGTGCTGCACGCGGACTCGTTGAGCGCGCTGCCGTCCAACAGCCCGGTGGGAAGCCGCATGGCCATCATGCTCGGCGGGGCTGCAGCCGGCGCAGCGAAGATTCTCAAGGCGAAGGTGCTCGCCATCGCTGCTCACAATCTGGGCGTCCCGCTCTCGTCGGTGGTCTATGACGGCGGTGCCGTGTTCGTGGCGGAGGAACAGCAGCGGCGTCTGGGCTGGGAGCAACTGGTCGAGATCGCTCACCGCAAGTACCACCAACTGCCGCCCGGCATGGAACCTGGGTTGCAGGAAAAGTTCGTCTGGCAAGTTCCCACCGGAGGCAAGATGCCCACCGAGGATGGCCGGGTGCAGATGTATCCCTGTCATTCGTTCGAGAGCCATGTGGTCCTCGCAAGCGTCGATCCCCAGACTGGCAAGGTGAAGCTGCATCGCTATTCGGTGGGCCACGACTGCGGTGTGATGATCAGCCCGGACGTCGTGCACGGCATGACCTACGGAGGTGTCGCGCACGGCCTTGGCGCCGCGCTGATGGAGAAGTTCACCTATTCCGACGATGGGCAATTGCTGTCGGGCACGTTCATGGACTACTTGCTGCCCAGTGCGGAAGAGGTGCCGAACGTGACCATCGTCGATCACTGCACACCTTCGCCGCTGACGGAGTTCGGCCAGAAAGGTTCCGGCGAGGCCGGCTACCTGGGCAGCGCCGCGGCGATCTCGGCGGCCGTCAACGATGCGCTCGAACCGATGGGCGCATCCATCGACGCACTGCCGATGACGCCGCAAGCCATCTGGACCGTCATCGAGCAGCGCAACGGTGGAAAAGCCGGAGATAACCATGCGACTTGAATCCACACTCATTCCCGCAGAGGGCTTTCACGGGAAACTGGCGGTACACACCGCCGGCCCTGTCGGCGCTCCGGCGGCCGTGCTGGGACACTCGATCCTGGCTTCAACGAAAATGTGGCGCGGCCAAGTCGAAATGCTGCTTGAGCTGGGACTGCGCGTCGTGAGCATCGATACCCGAGGCCACGGAGCCTCAGACGAGCCGCCTCCGGAATGCAATCTGGACGACCTGGTTGCCGACAACATTCGCGTGCTCGACGAGTTGGGCATTGCACGGGCGCACTTCATCGGCGTATCGCTGGGCGGGATGGTGGCGCTCGGTCTCGGCATTCTTCACCCGAATCGCGTCGCCAGCTTGATCGTCTGCGACGCCCGTGCGGATGCGCCACCGGCATTTGCAGCTCCCTGGGACGAGCGGATTGCGATGGCCCAAGAGCATGGCACCGCTGCACTCGCGGACTCGACTGCTGAACGCTGGCTCGGTTCCGGCTTCCTCGAACGCCGGCCAGAGGTCGCACGAGAGGTGAAAGAGATGATCGCCGGCACTTCCGTCGGTGGTTTCGCCGCCTGCGCGCGAGCCTTGCAAGGGCTGGACTACCTGGGTCGCGTCGGGAGCATTGCGGTGCCCACGCAATGGATAGTCGGTGCCAACGACGGTGTCCTGCCGGACGCTATGCGGCACCTGCAATCACTCGTTCCCAGCTCGGCCCTCGACGTGATCGAAGGCGCCGGACATCTTCCAAATGTCGACCAGCCTACTGCGTTCAACGACGTTGTGGCGCGCCGGCTGCACTCTCTGATCGCTTAAGGACTGCCATGCAAATCACCGGAAGCCAATCCATCGCCGCGCCACGCCATCAGGTCTGGGCGGCTCTAAACGATCCAGTGATCCTCAAGGGCTGCCTGCCCGGCTGTGAGTCGGTCGAGCGTGTCTCGCCTGAGCTCTTCCGCGTGGTCGTCGTGTCGGCCATTGGTCCGTTGCGGGCCAAATTCAACGGAGACTTGCGCCTGACTCAGGCACAGCCGCCGGAGTCATGCGTGATGGTGTTCGAGGGGCAGGGCGGTGCCGTGGGGTTCGGCAAGGGACAAGCCACCGTCGAACTGCTCGACGTCGGCAGCGCGACCGAGCTGCGCTATTCGGCGCAGGCACAGGTCGGCGGCAAGCTCGCGCAAATCGGTTCGCGGCTGATCGACAGTGTCGCGCGGAAGATGTCGGACGATTTCTTCGAGGCGTTCCGCAAGCTGGTGGTGCCCGCGCCGAGCCCTTCGATCACTGCCGAGGCTGACACGGCAACTCCTGCGAGCGCAAAGCGAAGCAGCGTTGTCCCCGTGTGGGTGTACGCCGCAGCCGCTGTCACGGCAGTCGTCTTGGGCGGGGTACTTCTGCGCTGAGATCGGCTGGCCACTTCAAATGAAAAGCTACTGAAGGAGACATCGGATGAAAGCCTTTCGAATACTTGCCGCAGTCGCGGCAATGGCGGTTTCTGTTGCCGCCAACGCGGATACGTGGCCAAGCCGCCCTGTGAAAATCATCGCGCCCGCTCCGCCGGGTGGCCCCTACGACTATGTTGCGCGTGCGCTGGCAGATGGCTTGCAGCGGTCGCTGGGCCAGCCGTTCGTGGTGGAGAACCGTGCCGGTGCGGGCGGCACCATCGGCGTGGATGCAGCGGCGAAGTCCGCGCCCGACGGCTATACGCTGGTGGTGGGCTCCACCGGGCCGATGTCGGTAGCTCCGGGCATGTTCCGAAAACTGCGCTACGACCCGGAGAAGGACTTCGCTCCCGTGGCCAGGCTCGTGAAGATGCCCGGCTATCTCGTCGTTCACCCCAGCCTGGGCGTCGACAACGTGAAGGATTTCCTCGCCAAGGTTCGGGCCGAACCTGGCAAGTTCTCGTACGCGTCGACGGGAAACGGGTTCTCGCAGCACACCAACATGGAGTTGCTGAAGAACATGGCCAACCTGTTTGTCGTGCCGATCACTTATCGCGGCAGCGGTCCGGCGGTGTCGGATCTTCTCGGTGGTCAGGTGCAGATGATGATCGAGCTCGGTCCGGTCGTGATCCCGCACGTCAAGACGGGACGATTGAAGGTACTGGCTGCGAGTACCGCCGCACGAACCGAGGCCATGCCTGAAGTGCCGACGTTGAATGAGAGTGGTGTCAAGGGTTTCGATGCATATACCTGGTTCGCGCTGTATGCACCTGCCGGCACGCCGGCGGACATTGTGCAAAAGCTGCACGCCGAGACGGCCAAGGTGTTGAACCAGCCCGAGCTGAAATCACGCCTGGCTTCGCAAGGAGCCGAAGTGGCACTGGCCACGCCGGCGGAGTTGGCGGCGTTCCAAGCCGCCGAAACGAAGAAGTGGACGTCGGTGATTCACCGAGCCGGCATTCTTCCCGAATAGCTATGCACGGTCCGCTCAAAGGCACCCGGGTTGTCGAGATCGCCGCCATCGGGCCGGCGCCTTTTAGCGCCATGCTGCTGGCCGACATGGGCGCGGACGTGATCCGCATTGAGCGCAAAGGCGAGCGGCCGCGCGCAGGGTCTGGAACGGCGGATGTCCTGCAACGGGGCCGCAGGTCGATCGCGCTCGACCTGAAGCAACCGGGCGCCGCCTCGGTGGTTCTCAAGCTCGTTGAGCAGTCCCACATGCTGATCGAGGGCTTCCGGCCCGGCGTGATGGAGCGCCTTGGCTTGGGGCCGGACACCTGCCTGGCGCGAAATCCTGCGCTCGTCTATGGAAGAGTGACGGGCTGGGGCCAGCAAGGGCCGTTGGCCCAACGTGCCGGTCACGACATAGACTTCATGGCTATCTCCGGTGCGTTGCATGGCATGGGTGATCCGGACCGACCGCCGATGCCGCCGTTGAATCTGGTCGGGGACTTCGGTGGCGGCGGCATGCTCCTCGCCTTTGGTATGGCGTGTGCGCTGATCGAAGCTCAGCGCAGCGGCCGCGGCCAGGTGGTTGATGCAGCAATGAGCGACGGATCGGCACTGCTCATGAGCATGCTGTACGGGTACCTGGCCATGGGGCGCTGGAAAGCGGAGCGCGGTGCGAACTTCCTCGACGGCAGCTCGCCGTTCTATCGCTGCTATCAGTGCGCCGACGGCAAGTGGCTGGCGGTCGGAGCGGTCGAGGCGAACTTCTATCGCGAGCTGTTGCGTCGCTGCGGCCTGCCCGAAGCTCTGCTCGACAGCCAATGGGATGAACCGAGCTGGCCGCAGACCCGGCGGCTGTTCGAAGAAACCTTTCGCACGCGGGAGCGGGATGATTGGTGCGAACTGCTGGTTGGCGTCGATACCTGCGTGGCACCGGTGCTGGACATGCACGAGGCACCGGCGTTCGCGCACAACGTGGCACGCGGCACCTTCGTGGAGATCGACGGTGTCACGCAACCGGCCCCGGCGCCAAGGATGAGCATGACACCCGGGCGGGCCGGACGCATCGCTGCGCCGGGTGAGCACACGCGGGCCATTCTTTCCGACCTCGGGCTCAGCGACATGGAGATCGCAAGGCTCGAGTCCGAGGGAGTCTGCTGAGGCGAAGCACTCGGAAGGTCCGTCATGCAACGCTGATGCAGCACGTGATTGATCGACCCGTGAGCCAGGCTCGCGCTTCGTGAGAAATCCTCGTTTGCCGCACCACCACGTCCGCAGACAAACTGCCTTCTTTTCCGGAGATAGTCATGAGCGAACAGATCCGCATCGAACAAGACGGCCGCGTGCTGCGCGTCACCTTTAACCGGCCCGAGGACAACGGCGTATCGGACAGCATGGCCTCCGCGTTGTCTGCCGCGCTGGCCACGGCCCACGAGACTTCGGACGTGGTGGTGGTGAGCAGCGTTGGTCCCGACTTCTGTACCGGCCGCATCCGCGATGCGGGCGGGCCGCCCCCGGCAGAGGCCTACGCCCGCCGACCGGAGTACGACGCCATCTTCAATAGCTACAAGTCGGTGCGCTCTGCCCAGGTGCCCGTAGTCGGGATTCTGCGGGGCCGTGTAATGGGCTACGGCACTGCGCTCGCGGCCCTCTGCGATGTCAGCTTCGCCGCCGACACTGCGACTTTCAACATCCCCGAGATCACTCACAACGTGATGCCGACCATGGTGATGTCGGCGCTGTATGACCGCGTGAATCGCAATGCCATTCTGTGGATGGCGTACTCGGCTGACTTCATCGACGCGAAGCAGGCCAAGGACTGGGGAATCGTGAGCCAAGTGGTGGCACAGGACAAGCTCGACGCGACCGCCGCCGGCTTCCTGGACGTTCTCCTTTCCCGCCCGCGCCCGGCTATCTTGGGACTCAAAGAGTACTTGCGAGTCGCCCCGCGCATGGATGAACAAGCAGCGATCGACTACGCACGTGCACTGCACTCGATGGTGAACACCTCGGCAGCGATGAAGAAGGCGCACTAAGCGCTCGGCGAGGAGGAGCCAATACATGGCCCGTGCGCAAGTTCGACGCCGTCAGTTCCTGTTGGCAGGTGCGGCCGTCACGGCAAGCCCGTGGGCGCTGGGCCAAGCCACCGCGAAGACGGTCAAGATCCTGGTTGGATTCCCGGCGGGGCAGGCGACGGATGCTGTCGCCCGGCTGATGGCGGAGAGTCTTCGAGGCGCGACCGCCCAAATCTACATCGTAGAGAACCGGCCGGGGCAGGGCGGCAGCATCGCCTTGTCGGAGTTGGCGCGTGCACCGGCGGACGGCAGCGTCATGATGCTGGCCCATATGTCGGCGGTTTGCACCAATCCGCACCTCTACAAGCGTGTCAGCTACGATTCCCTGAAGGACTTCGAACCGGTCGGCCTAGTGGGCGACCTTCCCTTCGTGCTGGTTTGCCACGCGGCCCTTCCGATCAAAAACGTTCAGGATCTGATCGCTTACGCAAAGGCGAATCCCGACAAATTGTCCAATGCCTCCTCCGGGAACGGAACCGTATCGCATCTGGCGATGGAGGAATTCAAGCGTCGAGCCGGAATCTCGATCGTTCATGTGCCCTACAAGGGTAGCGTGCCCGGACTGACGGACGTAGCGGCTGGCAACGTGTCTATTGCGCTCGAGACGGCTGCCGGCGTGGCCCCGCTCATTCAGAGTGGCAAGTTGAGGCCACTGGCTGTCGGGACAAACCAGCGCCTCGATGGGATGCCGAACGTTCCCACGATGCAGGAACAGGGCCTGGGTGATTTCGATGCCGCCACTTGGCTGATGGTGCTATATCCGCGAGGCGTGCGGAAGGACCTCGCCCACGACACTTTCGAAGCGATGCGGACATCTTTGCGAACATCGAGCGTGGAGCAGAAATTGACCACATTGAACTGCCTGCCACGATACAGCGCCAATCCCGATGCCGCGGAAAGTTACCTGCGCGCGGAGTACGCCAAATGGGGCAAAGTCGTGAGGCGCAGTGGCGTCAAGCTCGAAGGCTGAGATGGCCGTAAATGGTTCCGAATTCCCGACTCCTTCATAACCCGTATGTCCGAACCTCTTCTTCTCATCGATAACCCCCGTCCCCAGGTCCGAAGGTTCACCCTCAACCGGCCCGAAAAGCGCAATGCGCTTTCCAATGCCCTTCGCACCGAGCTGTTCTCAGCACTCGAGGCTGCCGACAGGGACGAGTCGGTGCGCGTGAGCATCATCCGCGGCGCGGGAAAGTGCTTCTCCTCAGGCTATCAACTGGGCGGTGGAAACGAAGAGGGTCAACCGTACTACACGTCGGACGGCATCGGCCAATGGCCCCGGCACGTGGTCGAGGGATCCTTCCGGATCTGGGATCTCGCGAAGCCGGTGATTGCTCAGGTTCATGGCTACTGCCTTGCTGGTGGTAGCGAGCTCGCGACGGCCTGCGACTTGGTCTATGTTGCAGAGGACGCGCAGATCGGCTATCCGCCTGTACGCAGCATGAGCCCACCCGACATGCAGTTCCACCCTTGGCTGATGGGTTTGCGGAATGCAATGGAAATGATGCTCACGGGAGATTCGATCAGCGGAGCGGAAGCCGTCAAAAAAGGATTCGCAAATAGGGCCTTTCCAGCGGAAGAGCTCGAGGAGCGCGTGCTCAAGATGGCAGAGCGAGTCGCAATGGTGCCCTCGGACGTCCAGCAATTCAACAAGCGAGCGACCCACAGGGCCATGGAGATCATGGGCGTGCGTGCTGCCATCCGTGCGGGGACCGAGATGCAAGCGCTGGCCTTCTTCACACCTTCCAGCATCGCCTATCGCGGGGAGTTCTCCAAGGGCGTGAGTCACGCGCTCTCCGTCCGCGACGAGAAGTTCGGGGACTATCGAGAAAGCGGGGATCAGGCCAATTGAGGCCGTCGTTCGAAGGGCATAGGGTGCTCGTGAAAGGTGCCGGCTGCGATCCAGGGTAAGCGCGTGGCGATCCCGTCTTGACTGCAGTCGCAGATCAGGCTGCCGACAACACCCAGCGATGCGGCAGCAGTTCGGCGACACGACTGGCGGGCTGCGTGGGCAGTCGTCGGGATGCCCTTGTCGATGATGTGCGGGGCGACCGGGGCCTGCACCAGCGTCTCGCACTTCGCGCAGACCCACTTGCCGCGCACGTGGCGCTCCACCGTAAACACGCCAGGTTGGTAGTCGAGCTTCTCAGCCACGTCCTCGCCGATACGCTGTAGGGGGCATCCTCCGGCACAGAGGGTGCTCCCGGGCTCGTGGGGCACATTGGCATGACGCGCTTAACGGCCAGGTCAAGTTCACCGCGATCGCACCACGGCGAAGCTCAAGGTGAATGTCATTTGCGACGGTGGGATCTGGCGCCAGCGTGAGCGAGACGAACTCGGCTTGCGCGTCGCCGGCCTTCGAGGCGATGTCTCTCGCGTCGGCCATGCGGCGCCACATGTGAACGAGGTTGGCGTTGCTGCATGGAGCCCGCCATCGTTTGCCTCATTGGCCCGATGCGCGCGTCCTTGCTGCAAGCCAGTTTTCAATTTCGCTTTCCAGCCAACCGACGCTTGAACTGCCGAGTTTCACCTGCT
Organism: Variovorax sp. Varisp85; assembly: GCF_047304045.1. NCBI lineage: Bacteria > Pseudomonadati > Pseudomonadota > Betaproteobacteria > Burkholderiales > Comamonadaceae > Variovorax > Variovorax sp. Varisp85. The sequence goes on along the minus strand of NZ_JBGLYN010000035.1, from coordinate 4,738 downwards.
TGGGAAAGGTGGGGTCATAGCGCGGGGAGTTTGCGTCGAGTCGGTCATATATGGCCGAGCGCGACAACGAGGTTCGGGCCTCGACTTGGCGCCGGCGCAAGATCACGGTGGCAGCGCTGTGCTGCGTGGGTGCTACCCAAGCTTCTTGGCTTTCCCTCGGTGATCGCTCAGTCTTGCTGTCCTGTCGGGAGGATGGCGGCTTCATTTTCGGCCGCGGCGATGCCGCGATTGACGTCGTTACGGGAGCAGCGAAGTCAACGAGTGCTGTCGTCCCTTCTGCGCCTTTGGTCGAATTTTCTTTCACCAAATCACTTTGGTGATCGGCTTCAAGTGCTTTGGGCGGTATTGCCGCTTTTGTGGCCGAAGCTTTCAGTTTCGATGCGGAGTGGGTGGAGCGAGAGGCCGGATCATCAACCGTGCGAAACCGATGTGCCTTGAGGTAGTTCAACGCATCTTCGCGACGGATGAAAGTGTTCTTTCCTGCACGGCCCTCGTCGATGTGATGCTGATTGAATGCGATGAGATTGCCTGATGCGATTTCTTGCTGAAGTGCGAGGCGATGCTTCTCCTGAATCTGGAGTATCTGGTGGCCGTTGGCGGCAACCATTTCTTCGCTCACAAACACGGGCCTCCAAGGGAGGCGGTCAGGATGCTTCAGATAGGCATCCATGAACACCTCTCGCTCTCTTGGGGGCATACCGGCGTGTGGTGGCAGGCCTGGCAAGATTCGAAGCAGCGCTGTTCGTTCTGCCGCTGACATATCGGATTGGATCTCGAGATCCGAGGTCGGCAGCTTTACGAGTTTCTTCTGGAGCCAGGCATAGTCTTCGGCTTCTCGCATGCTGGGGCAGATGGACTTGGCGATGAGCCGGGTGAAATCCCAAAGATCGATGGGATCATCGAGGGGGAGTTGGATGTCAATCTTCTGCACGCACGACTTTCTTGGAAAATGCCATCTGGATCTCGATTGTTCGACGGAGCGTGGAGCTCAGTGTCGAATGTATCAACCTTGATTGCCAGATTGGGAGTGAAAATTGAGAGGAAGGGAGCAGACTGCCTGCCTTCAGGCTTCTTCTTTTTTCTCTACCTTGGAGCAGAAGTCATCCCATTCCTGCATCATCAAACGGCGCTTTTCCAGTGCATCCCCGCGCCGGTAGGCGGCCTCGACCTTGTTGTCCAGGGCGTGTGCAAGGGCCTGCTCAGCCAAGTCCCGTGGGTAGTTGGTGCGCTCTCTCGCCCAATCGCGAAATGTGGAGCGAAACCCATGGGGTACAGCATCCACCTCCATGCGACGCATGACGGCGGTCATCGACATATCGGAAAGCTGCTTGCCCCGTGCCGACGGAAACACTAACTCGTTGTCTTTGAGACGAGGTTGGGCACGAAGGATCCGAAGCGCTGATTCAGGCAAGGGAACGCGGTGTTCCTTAGTTGCTTTCATCCGCTCTGGCGGGATGGTCCACACGCCAGCGTCCAGGTCGAACTCCGGCCAGACCGCGCCGCGCACCTCGCCGCTGCGTGCTGCGCACAGTACCGTGAATTCCAGCGCCTTGGCCGCAGTTCCTTCTCGCTGACGCAGGTCTGCCATGAAAGCCGCCGTGGCATCGATGGGTAGCGCGCGGTGATGTTCGACCTTCTGGATCTTGCCGGGCGCCGGCAGCAGCATATCCAGATGGCCTTTCCACCGCGCAGGGTTCTCTCCAGTACGGTACTTGCGGACAGTGGCCCAGTCGAGCACGTTTTCGATCCGGCCTCGCAGTCGGGATGCGGTCTCGTTCTTGGTTTTCCAGATGGGCTCTAACGCCGCCAGCACATGCTCTTGACCCACGTCGCGGATCAAGAGATTGCCCATGACTGGATAAACGTAGGTCTTGAGGGTGCTCGTCCATTGGGCGCGATGCTTGGGGTTCTTCCAAGTGTCCCCATGCGCCTCCAGGAACCCTTCGGCGGCTTGCTGAAATGTCTTTTCGGTAGCTTGCTGAGCGCGTAGAAGGCTGACTGCGGCCTTGCGTTGAGCGATGGGATCGATACCCTGGCTGACGTCGTCGCGGGCTGCCCTTGCTTTTTCTCTGGCTCGGGCGAGGGGGACATCGGGAAAGCCGCCGAGCCCCATGTGTCGACGTTTACTGCCGACCATCGTGCGAAGCACCCAGGAGCGCGCACCCGCGTCATTGACGTACAGATAAAGTCCAGACACGCCGCCAACAGCGTGGTTGCCTGGTGACGTCAGCCTTCCTACCTGGAGCGCTGAAAGCTCCTTTGCCTTGCGTGCCATGATGCCGTTACGCCTCTGAATAGACCTACCATTGTTTCTACCATAAATTTGAGGATTGGAATGGATCGATCAGGATCGGTCAGGAAGGCTGCGGAGCCGTTTCTCCAATGAAGAATCACGAAGATAGGTTGGGTTAGGACTGCGTAGGACGCGGTGAAGGCAGACACACTCTCCGCCAGGAACAACTTTTTCAACATGCCGAAACGCGCCTCACCGCGCCCAGGATGAGGCTGAGCGTCGAGAAGAAGAGGCCGGAGACCGGCGGCGCGCACGAGCCGAGGCGGATGCGGTGCCCGCGCAACGTGCGCCCGAGCGGCGCGCCGTCCCGCCACAGCGGGCCATGCGACCTGAGTCGAGGCCAGCACCAACCGATGCAGCTCGCAGCGCTCCGCGCGAGGCCTATCGATCCGGTGGGCGGGGCTCTGACGGGTGCGGTGGTCGCGGCGGGCCGGGTTGGCGCAAGCCAAATGGCAAATGCGCGAGCTGGCGGGACTGATGGCGAGCTGACAAAACCGCCTCCGCTCCAACGGGTGGGGAGTCTTCCACTGCTAGACCCTGTCAGCGTACCGGATTGCGCGCCATGACGATCCACGCCGCGCCGCCGATCAACACCGACCGCTCACCGGGCTGGCCCGAAAAGGCGGCACGAACTGCGGCCGAAGCGCGGGCACGGATGTCGTTGGACTGATCATCGAGCGCGCGCGAAAGCGGGCCGACCTCGAGCGCCATCTTCACCGCGTCGTCGATCGCAGCGTCCCGCGTCCCGCCCTCGCCGAACGGGACGGAAGCATCGAAGGGCGCGATAGCGATATCGGTGAAGCCGGCTGCCGTCAGGATGCGCGCCACTCGTCCCTGGTCGCCGAACGAAAATGGGCCGGGCGCTTCGGGATCGGGCAGCGCGGTCAACGGGACGATGCTCTTGAGCGCGCCAATCGGCAGGCGCACCCAATCGTTCTCGGCCACGCCGCGCCAGCAGACGAAAGCGACCCGCCCGCCCGGCCGGAGCGCGCGTCGCAAGTGGGCGAACGCCCCTGTCGGATCGTCGAAGAACATCACCCCGAAACGCGAAAACAGGATGTCGAACGCGCCCTCGGGCAGCTCGGCGCTGCTGGCGTCGGCCACCCGGAACAGGGCCGGCGTATCCTGTGGCGCAAGCGCGCGCGCTCGGTCGATCAGCGCTTCGGATATGTCCACTCCCAGCACTTGGCCTCCCGGGCCAACGCGGGCGGCCAGAGCCAGACTCGACGCGCCCGCGCCGCAGCCGACGTCCAGCACGCGCTCGCCCGTCGCAGGCGCGACGGCTTCGATCGCGGCCTGGCCGAACACCGCCACCATGGCGTCGAGCCGGGCCTGGTTGGCGACCCAGCGCTCTCCGCTTTGGCCATTCCAGTCGGCGACCTGATAGGCATTTTTCTCTGTCATGCTATCTCCTTGTTCTGATTCGTTCTTAACTAGCTACCCTTTTATCGAGGCAGGGGGAAATGACGCTACTCGGCCCATGCCGCGATCCGTTTCGCGATCGCCTCGGGGGCCTCGATGTGCAGGAAGTGACCGACCCCGGGGATGACTTCCAGCGCGTGCGGAGCGGCGAACCGATGTCGGTCGTCGACCTGCTGGGGGAGGATGCAGCCGTCGGCGGCACCGTGAAGCTGCAACAGGGGCACCGCGATCGGCCGAGACAGGCGGCGCGTCGCTCCAAGCATGCCGGGGCGCAGCATCGCCCGGTAGTACTTGAGAGGCGCGGGCATGCTCGCCCGCAGGTGCTCGTGCAGCTCTGCCTGGAGAGCAGGAGCTAGCGAGAGGCCGGGCGACCACTGACGCCAGAGGTGGTCGATGAGGGCGAGATCGCGGGCGGCGGCCATCCAGCCGCTTCCCGGCAGTTGAAAGAGTCCCATGTACCAGCTCCGGCGTAGCTGAGCGGGGCGCGCAAGCTGGCGCATGAACGTGAGTGGATGAGGGATTGCGAGCGTGACCGCGCGTTCGATCCGCTCCGGCGCGGTGACGCAGGTATCGTAGGTGACCAGGGCGCCCCAGTCATGGCCAATCAACTCCACGGGCCGCCCGGGAGACCAGCGGTCGATCAGGGCGATCACGTCGCCGGTGAGGGCAGCGAAGTCGAACGGCCCCGCAGTCGGGGACGGGGCGTAACCGCGAAGCCATGGGGCGACGACGTGACGCCCACGGCGACCGAGCTCGGCAAGGAAGGGCTTCGCCGTCGGCGGATGGTCCGGGAAACCGTGCAAGACAAGCGTCGGCTGAGCTTCGGGATCACCACCCTGCAGCGCGTGAAAAGTGCCGTGTGGCAGGTCGAAGGTGACGTGTTCGAAGTCCATGTGCATCAGGCTTCTCTAAAAGTGCGTTTCCTCAGGCGCCGCGTGCGGATCCATGCCCTCAAGCCAGCATCGATTGCTGGGCGAAGATTCCCGCCATCGCGCCCTGCGACGATGCCTGGGTGACCGAGGG